>NZ_JBEYVB010000006.1:49597-231458 GCF_040643815.1 Micromonospora sp. NPDC047074 | reverse complement strand
GCGAGCCCCGCAGTCGCGAACGAAGGTGAGGCTGGTGAGCGCGAGGAGTGAGCCGGGTTTGCGAGCCCCGCAGTCGCGAACGAAGATGTTCCGGTGAGTGAGAATCCCCTGGAGCCGCCGCCCTGGCTGAACGCGCCGCCGGTCGACCCGTACCCGTACGAGGAGAGCCACGACCTGCGCGTCGGCCCGAAGCTGCACCCCTCGCTGGACGCCCTGCTGCCGTACGTCGGGGTGTGGCGCGGCCGGGGCCGGGGCGGTTTCCCCACCATCGAGGACTTCGACTTCGCGCAGGAGATCCGGATCAGCCACGACGGCCGGCCGTTCCTGTTCTACGAGTCGCGCGCCTGGCTCCTCGACGAGGAGAGCCGGCCCGTCCGCCCGGCGGGTCGTGAGGTCGGCTGGTGGCGGCCGGTGATGGACGGCGACCGGGTCACCGACGAGCTGGAGGCGCTGATGAGCGTCCCCACCGGGGTGATGGAGCTGCACATCGGCAAGCGCAAGGGCACCCAGATCGAGTTCGTCACCGACGCGGTGGTCCGCACGTCGACCGCCAAGGAGGTCACCGCCGGTCACCGCCTCTTCGGCATCGTCGAGGGTGCCCTGCTCTACGCCCAGGAGATGGCCGCCGTGGGCCACGGACTCTCCCCACACCTCTCCGCCCGTCTCGTCCGGGTCGCCGGCTGACCCTGCGCCCGGGGGTCAGGGAAACGCCAGGAGGGCCTGGAGGGCGGGCGTACGCGCCCAGCGGCGCAGCGGCACGGCGTCCAGGGTGCGGATCTCCGCGAGCCCGCGGACTGACGAGCTGAGCCAGGCGCCGTCCGCGGTACGCAGCTCCGCCGGGGTGACCAGCCGTTCCTGCGCGCGCAGGCCCAGCTCGGGGGCGTGGGCGAGCAGCCAGGCGGCGGTCACGCCGGGCAGGATGCCGGTTTCGGCGGCGGGCACCGTGCAGAGGGTGTCGCCGGTCAGCCACACCAGGTTGGCGGTGGGCCCCTCCAGCGCGTAGCCGTCGGAGGAGACCCACAGCGCGTCGTCCACGCCGGCGCGGGCGGCCCAGCGGCGGGCGGCGGTGCTCACCGCGTACGACGTGGATTTTGTTCCGGACGGCAGCCAGTCGAGGTCGGCGCGGGCCCGCGCCGCGACGCCCAGCGGCAGGGTCGCCACGGTGATCCCGCCCCGGCGGGCGGCCCGGGCCGTCGCCGGCACCTCGCCCAGCGTGGCGTAGACGGTGGGTGGGCCGCCGCCCTCCGGGCCCCGCGTGCAGACCAGCCGCAACGCCCCCTCCACCTCGGCGGGCCAGCCGGCGCTGACGGCCTCCAGCAGTTCGACGAGCACGTCGGCGGCGGGCAGCGGCAGCTCGACGGCTGCCGCCGCGCGGGCCAGCCGGGCCAGGTGCGCGTCGCGCAACCACGGCCGCCCGTTCCGCAGGTGCATCGTCTCGAAGAGCCCGTCGCCGTGCAGCGCACCCCGGTCGTCGCCGCGCAGCACGGGCTCCCCGGGCGGCACCAGCCCGCGCCCCGGCACGGCGATCCGCGATGGCACCATGACCGCCGAGCGTAGCGGGGGGCCCGTCGAGCGGGCGGCCGGCGGGACGGGCGAACTATGATCGGACGGTGTCCGAATCCTCCCTAGCGGAAATGCTCCGCGCACGTGGGCTGCGGCTGACGGCGCAGCGGCAGTTGATCCTCCAAGCTGTGCTGGACCTCGGGCACGCCACGCCGGAGCAGGTGCACACAGCCGTCCGGGAGGTGGCCGCAGGGGTCAACATCACCACCATCTACCGCACGCTGGAGCTGCTGGAACGGCTCGGCCTGGTGACCCACACCCACCTCTCGCACGGCTCGCCGACCTACCACAGGGTCGGTGAGGACCAGCACCTCCACCTCGTCTGCCGGGAGTGCGGTGGGATCGACGAGATCGAGCCGGAGCTGGTCCGACCGCTGGCCGACCAGTTGGCCAGTCAGCGCGGGTTCCGGGTGGACATCGGCCACGTCTCGTTCTTCGGCGTCTGCCACCGCTGCGAGAACGGGGACCGGAAGTGATCGACATCGCGGGCGCGGTGAGCGTCGAGAGCATCGACGAGGCCAGCCGGGACCAGCCCGAGCCGGCGCACGCGGCGGCCGGCGTGCGGGGTGTGGCGGCGCACTACGGCGACCCGATGCGCGAGCAGCGCACCCTCGACACGGCGGTCGGTTTGGTCGACCGCTCGCACCGGGGCGTCGTGGCGGTGCCGGGCGAGGAACGGATCGGCTGGCTGCACACCCTCACCAGTCAGCACCTGGCGCAGCTCACCGCCGGCCAGGGCACCGAGCTGCTGGTGCTCTCCCCGCACGGGCACGTCGAGCAGCACGCCATGGTGGCTGAGGACGGCATCACCACCTGGCTCGACACCGAGCCGGGTGCCACCGGCGGCCTGCTGTCCTACCTGGAGCGGATGCGGTTCTTCAGCAAGGTCGAGCCGCGCGACGTGACGCCGGAGCACGCGCTGCTCAGCCTGGTCGGGCCGGAGGCTCCCGCCGCGGTGGAGACGCTCGGCGTGACCGGGCTGGCCGCACCCGACGTGGTCGCGGTGCCGGGCCCGAAGTTCCGCTCCGGCGAGCTGCCGCCACGGCCGACCGCGCTCTACGACGTGCGCCCGCTGCCCGTGGGCGGCTGGGCCCGCCGGGGCCCGCTCGGCGTGGACCTGCTGGTGCCCCGGGCCGCGATGGAGCAGGTGGTCATCCAGCTGCGCGGTAACGGGGTGCCGGTCGCGGGGCTGTGGGCGTACGAGGCGGTGCGGGTGGCCGCCCGCCGGGCCCGGGCCGGGGTCGACACCGACCACCGGACGATCCCGGCCGAGGTGGACCTGATCGCCCCGGCCGTGCACCTGGACAAGGGCTGTTATCGAGGTCAGGAGACCGTCGCCCGGGTGCACAACATGGGGCGTCCACCGCGTCGGCTCGTACTGCTGCACCTGGACGGCGTGACCACCGACCAGCCGCCGGTGGCCGGCACGCCGGTGACCCTGGACGGCCGGGCGGTCGGCTTCGTCGGCACCGCCGTGCACCACCACGAGCTGGGCCAGGTCGCGTTGGCCGTGGTCAAGCGCAACGTCGCCGACGACGCCCGTCTCCTGGTCGGGGAGACCGCCGCCGCGATCGATCCGGCCTGACCGCCATTCGACGAAAGAATCTCTGCTTCGGGGCGCTGGGGACGGAAAAGTTCCGGTCGACTGGCTCGCTGGCCTCGGTCTAGGATCCGGGCATGACGACAGGGACGTTGATCACGGTTGCCCCGACCGGCGCGGAGTCGGCGAAGGCCGAGGTGCCGGCGCTGCCGGTCACGCTCGACGAGCTGCTGCTGACCGCCAAGGAGTGCGAGGCGCTCGGCGCCGCCGTGATCCACGTCCACATCCGCGACGACGAGGCGCGGCCCACCCTGGACCAGGGGCGGCTGCGGGAGACCGTGGCGGCGCTGCGGGAGAGCACCGACCTGATCGTGCAGCTCTCCTCCGGTGGCGCGGTGACCGACCCGGAGGCCGACCGGCTCGCCGTGCTCGACGCCGCGCCCGACATGGCCTCCTGCACGATGGGCACGCTCAACTTCGGTGACGACGTCTTCCTGAATCGTTGGGAGTTCATCGTCGACCTGCACACCCGGATGCAGGAGCGCGGCATCGTGCCGGAGTACGAGATCTTCGACCTCGGTCACCTGGCCGCGCTGCAACGGCTGCTCGGCAAGTACGGCCCGCCGGCCGGCGGGCACGTGCACGTCGACTTCGTGATGGGCGTGCCGGGCGGCATGCTGGGCACCACCTCGACGCTGGTCGCCGCCCACCAGGCGCTGCGGGATCTGCCCGAGGGCAGCACCTTCTCGGCCACCGGCATCGGCCGCAGCACGATCCCGGTCATGCTGGCCTCGCTCTCGGCCGGCGGGCACCTGCGGGTCGGCATGGAGGACACGGTGACCTACGCCAAGGGCCGTCCCGTCGAGTCCAACATGCAGCTCGTCGCCCGCGCGGTCGGCTTCGCCCAACTCGCCCAGCGGCCGCCGCTGACCACCGCCGAGGCGCGCGAACTGCTCGGCGTGCCGGCTGCCGGACGGTAAGCGGCGATGCCGGCGGGCGCTGCTGTACAAGGCGGCGCCGATGGCCTGCTCACCCGCGTGCCGGGGGTGGCCAGGGCTGCCGGTACCGTCCACCCTGTGGGAAAGACGTACGAGGGCGGCGCGCCGCTCGCCGAGGTGGTCCGGTCGGGGTTCGTCGAGGGCGTGCACCGGGGATCGGTGGTGGTGCTCGACGCCGCCGGGGCGACCGTGGCGGGCGCCGGAGACGTGACCTCCCCGGTCTTCCCGCGCTCGTCCAACAAGCCGATGCAGGCCATCGGGATGCTCCGCGCCGGGCTGGCGCTGGCCGACCCCGCCGACGTGGCGCTGGTCTCGGCCAGCCACGCCGGGGAGGACTTCCACCTGACCCGGGTCGGCGCGCTGCTGGCCCGGGCCGGGCTGGACGAGTCGGCCCTGCACTGCCCGCCGGACCTGCCCGTGAGCGACGAGGCCCGGGCCGCCGTGCTGCGGGCCGGTGGCGGACCGACCCGTACCCAGATGAACTGTTCCGGCAAGCACAGCGGAATGCTGCTGACCTGCCTGGCCGCCGGCTGGCCGCTCGACGGGTACTGGCGCCCGGAGCACCCGTTGCAGCAGCGGCTGCGCGACGCGGTCGAGGAGTTCACCGGCGAGCGGGCAGCGGCGGTGGGGGTGGACGGTTGCGGCGCCCCGGTGCTCGCCGTCTCGTTGACCGGCCTGGCCGGGGCGTACCTCCGGCTGGTCTCGGCGGAGCCCGGCTCCGTGCCACGGACGGTGGCCGACGCGATGCGGGCCCACCCGGATCTGGTCGGCGGCACGCGGGCCGAGGACAGCCGGTTGATGCGCGGGGTTCCCGGGCTGCTCGCCAAGATCGGTGCCGAGGGGGTTCTCGCGGCGGCGGTGCCCGGGGTCGGTGCGGTCGCTCTCAAGATCGATGACGGCGCGGGCCGGGCCCGGATGCCGGTGCTGGTCTCCGCCCTGCGCCGGCTCGGGCTGGACGCGCCGGTGCTGACCGAGTACGCCGAGGTGCCGCTCTTCGGCGGAGGCCTGCCGGTAGGCGCCGTCCGCCCCGTCTGGTAGCCCCCACCCCACCCCACCCACCCCGCCCACCCGGACCCGGGGCCTTTCCCGCGTTGATCATGAGGTTGGCGGTAGTTGCGGAGATCCACATCGCCGCCAACGTCATGATCAACGGGGAGCCTGGGCCGACGCGGTGTCAGGGGAGGAAGTCGAGCAGGGCGGCGTTGACCGGGGCCGGGCGCTCCAGCGGGAGCAGGTGCCCGGCGGCCGGTACGTCGGGCAGGCGGGTCGCGTACGGCGCCTCGGCCGCGATCTGGTCGGCGAGTCGGCTGATGTCGGGCACGTCCGCGGCACCGGCGGTGACCAGGACGGGCATCCGCAACTCGGCGAGGCGTCCGATCGCGGGTGGGTCGAGTTCGGCCACGTCCACGGCGCTGAGTGCCAGCTCGGCGGCGAGGGCCCGCTGGTCCATCTCGGTGGCGAAGGCGATCAACTCCGGGTCGACGTCCTCGGGGTCGCGGCCCGGGCCGACCACCCAGAACCGCACCTCACCGGCGGCGCTGGCGACGAAGTCCTCCGGGTCGACCTCGCCCACCAGGCGCTCCCAGAGTTCGTTCGCCTCCTCCGACCACTCGTGGCCCGAGACGGCGGTGCCGAGCAGGGCGAGCGCGGTGACCCGCTGCGGGTGGGCCAGGGCGACGTCGACCGCCACCGCGCCGCCGAACGAGCAGCCGACCAGGGCGGCACTGGGGATGTCGAGGGCGTCGAGCAGCCCGGCCACGTCGTCGTGGTGGGCGAACGGGGCCGGTGGCAGCTCGGAGTCGCCGTAGCCGCGAAGGTCGACGGCGATCACCCGGTGCCGCGCGGCCAGCGGGCCGATCTGCTCCCGCCACATCCGGCGGTCCGCGATGCCGGCGTGCAGCAGGACGACTGGCGTGCCGCTGCCCGTGTCGTCGTACGCGAGCGAAGTGCCGTTTACCTCGATCTTGTTCACGGCGGAAAGGTACGCATGGGACGACCCGGATGCAACCGCATGGGTGAGACGTCGCTAACTCCGGCTAGCACTTCGCTTGCAGGAGCAAGCAGGCCGAGCTAGCGTCGAATCATGGCCACTGGTAAGGACCTTCCCGACGTCGGCGGTTTCATTCGCGACCTGCGCCGCAACGCGAAGATCTCGCTCCGGCAGCTCGCCGAGCAGGCCGGGGTCAGCAACCCGTACCTCAGTCAGATCGAGCGCGGCCTGCGCAAGCCGAGCGCGGAGGTGCTCCAGCAGCTCGCGAGCGCGCTGCGGGTCTCCACCCCGGCGATGTACCTGCGGGCCGGGCTGCTCGACGACAAGGAGGGTCAGGGCGTGCTCGCCGCCATCGCCGTCGATGCCGACCTGACGATGGCGCAGAAGCAGTCGCTCACCCAGATCTACGAGACGTTCCGCCGGGAGAACGCGCGGCTCGCCGAGGCGACCGCGGCGGCCGGCGGCGCGGCACCCACCACCGGGCCCGGCGCGAACATCCCGGAGGCAGGCGCGACGGAGCCCGCCGGGACGGCGCCCGACCTGGCCAACCTCGCCGCCACGGGCCCCACCACGCCGGAGGGCACCCCGACCGAGGCCGTCCTGGAGTCGGTGGCCGTCACCGAGGCCGGCCCCGCCCCCGCCCCGACCGAGACCCCCGCGAAGGAGGCCGCCCGCAAGGCGGTCCGGAAGGCCGTCGACGCGGCCGAAGAGGAGAAGTCATGACCCAGCCGAAGACCAACCGCATCCCGGCCCCGATCTACGCCGCCGCCGGCGCCGGCGAGCTGGCCCTGCAGCAGCTGCGCAAGCTCCCCACGGTGGTGACCGACCTCGGCACCAGGGTCGTCGCCGACCTGGGTGGCAAGGCCGTCGTCACCGGCGTCGAGCTGCGCCAGAAGGCCAACGACACGCTGCGTACGGCCAACCTGACCGCCGACAGCCTGCGCGAGAAGGCCGTCGCGGGCGAGTTGGACCTGAAGCGTCTGCGCGAGGCCGCCGACCTCGACAAGCTGCGCCAGTTCGCCGACCTGGACAAGCTGCGCGAGGTCGCCGACCTGGACAAGCTGCGCGAGGTCGCCGACCTGGACAAGCTGCGCGAGGCCGCCGACCTGGACAAGCTGCGTGCGGCGGCGGCCCGGAACGCCGCCGTGGTGGTCGCCGGAGCGCAGGCCGCGCAGGAGCGGGCGCAGGCCGCGTACGTCGCGCTGGTCGCCCGGGGCGAGCGGGTCGTCGGCGCCGGTGTGCTGGAGGCCGCCGAGACCGTGAACGCCGACATCGAGGCGACCGAGGCCGAGCGGGAGCCCGCCGGGGTCGCCGCGAAGCCGGCCACCACGGAGCCGGCCGTGGACCTGGCCACCCCGGAGCCGGTCCGGCCGACCACCGCCGAGGTGCCGACCCCGGCCGACGTGGCCGAGGTCGTGGAGGCCAAGCCGGCCGCCGCGAAGAAGGCGACCCGGGCTCCCCGCGCCACCAAGGCCGCCGGCACCGGGGCCACCGCCGCCAAGCCGGCCACGAGCCCGTCGGCGAAGCTGCCCCGGGCCACCAAGCGCACCCGCCCGGCCGCCGAGTAGTTCGTCGCCGCAGGCCCCGGAGGCGTCCTGTCGGACGTATCCGGGGTCTGCGGCATAAGCTTGCCGACATGGCCTACGCCGCGCCGCTCTTCGCCTTCGAGGTCCGCTGGGTGATCGAGCTGATTCTGCTCGTGTTCGCGCTGATCGTGCAGGGCATCGCCCTGGTGCACGCCATCACCCAGCGCTCCGACGCCTTCGCCGCCATCGGCACCCTGCCCAAGGGTGGCTGGATCGCCATCCTGGCCGTCTGCCTGGTGCTGACCCTGCTCGGCTTCGGCCCGATCAGCCTCTTCGGACTGATCGGTATCGCCGCCGGCCTGATCTACCTGCTCGACGTCCGGGTGGGGCTGCGCGACCTGAGTGACGGCAAAGGGTTCTGGTGAGAGGTTTCCGCTGGCCACCCCCGCCGGACGGTGGGCCCCGCACCTGGGGGCCGGGCCCGGGGGCCCCGCGTACCGGCCGGCCGGCCCTGCCGGATCCGGAGACCGACCTGGTCGCCACGCCGCACGGCGTACACCTGGAGCAGCTCGTCACCGGGTCGGGCGACCCGGTGACGGTCTTCGCCCACGGCCTGGGCAACGGCATCGCCACCACCCGGCCCTTCGGCAGCGGGGTGACCGGCCGCAAGCTGTTCTTCCAGTTCCGCGGGCACGGCCGTTCCGACGCGCCGCCCGGCCCGTGGAGCTACCTCGACCTCGCCCGTGACCTGCGCGCGGTCGCCGACCTCGGCGGCGCCACCCGGGCCTTCGGCGCCAGCCTCGGCGCGGGCGCGCTCTGCCGGCTGCTCGCCGAGAGCCCCGAACGCTTCGAGCGACTCGTCTTCTTCCTGCCGGCGGCGCTCGACCGGCCGCGCGGCGAGGTCGCCCGGGCCCGGCTGACCGCACTGTTCGACGCCGTCGAGAGCGGCGACGCCGCCGCCGTCGCCGACGTGGTCCAGACCGAGCTGCCGCCCTCGGTCCGGGACACCCCGGCCGGCTGGGCCTACCTGCGCCAGCGGCTCGACCAGTTGCTGCGCGACGGGCTCGCCCCCGGGCTGGCCAGCCTGCCGGAGCAGGCACCGCTGCGCGAGGCCGGGGCGCTGGCCGGGGTCACCGCGCCCGCCCTGGTGATCGGCTGCGCCAGCGACGACCTGCACCCGGTCGAGGTCGCCGAGCGGCTCGCGGCCGTGCTGCCCCGGGCCACCCTGCACGTGTACGACCGGCCCGGCGTGCTCTGGACGGAACGCGCCGACCTGCGCAGCCGGATCTCCGCCTTCCTCAACGGGTAACGTGCCCTGACATGGGCGTCACACACCACGGTCATACCCACCGGTTGGACCTCGCCGACCCGACGCTGCGGCAGTGGGAGTGCACGGTGCTGCACGCCGACCCGGAGCAGGGCATCGTGCTGGACCGGTCGGCGTTCTATCCGGGCGGTGGCGGGCAGCCGCCGGATCACGGCGTACTGCTCTGGCAGGGCGTGCAGACCCGGATCGTCGGCACCCGCAAGGGCGACGAGTTCTGGCTGATCCCGGCCGAGGGCGACCCGCTGCCACCGGCCGGCACGGCGGTGACCGGCGCGGTCGAGGACGAGCGGCGCACCCGGCTGATGCGTACCCACTCCGGGCTGCACGTGCTCTGCGGGGTGGTGTTCCGGGACTTCGGCGCGCTCGTCACCGGCGGCAACATGGAGCCGGGCGAGGCCCGGATGGACTTCAACCTGCCCGAGGTGCCACCCGACTTCAAGACCCGCATCGAGGAACTGGTCAACGCCGAGGTCGTCGCCGACCGGGCGGTCGCCGTACGGGTGCTGCCCCGGGACGACGCGCTGGCCCTGCCGGACATCATCCGGACCCAGTCCAACCTGATCCCACCGGAGGAGCAGGAGGTCCGGATCGTCGACATCGTCGGGCTGGACGTCCAGGCCGACGGCGGCACCCACGTCGCCTCCACCGCCCAGATCGGCAAGGTGCAGGTGGTCAAGGTGGAGAGCAAGGGCCGCGCCAACCGCCGGGTCCGCGTACGCCTGGTCGACTGAGCTGGGCCGTCACACGAGATCGACGCTGCTGTCGGCCACCCTGCCGTGGCGCCACGGTCGGGCCGGACGGACGACGCCGCCGGCCCGACCGGGCAGGCCCGGGATCAGGAAGCGGGTCAGCCCAGCGGCCCGAACTCCGTCGCATCCGCGCCGACGCCGCCACCGGGCAGGCCCGGATGCAGGAAGGCGCGGCCGGTGCTGGAGTCAGCGACCAGGAGGTCGTCGTGGCTGTCGGCGTCGGAACGGAGCGTGACCAGCTCGTTCCGACCCGTCCAGCCCCCCGAAGCGATCTCGACGCGGGACCCGAGCGGGCCGCCCGCGGTGGTGCCCGGATAGAGCCACAGCTTCCCCGTCGCCTTCTCCACCGCCAGCAGGTCGTCGTGGGTGTCCCGATTCACCTGGCCGCGGACCAGGGCGCCCAGGGCGTTCCATCCGCCCTCGCCGATGATCGTGCTGGATCCCCAGGTGCCTCCGGCGGCGGTGCCCGGGTAGAGCCGCAGCTTGCCCGTGTTCGTCTCCACCGCCACGACGTCGTCGTACTCGTCGCGGTCGAACCGGCCGCCGGTCAACCGTTCCAGCCCGAGCCAGTTCGCGCCGACCTGCTTCCGGGCTCCCCAGCCGCCCTGGCCGTTGCCGGGATAGAGCCAGAGTGCCCCGCTGCTCAACTCGATCGCCAGCAGGTCGTCGTGGGCGTCCCGGTCGAACCGTCCCGCCACGAGGTCGCGGTAGCCGTTCCACCCGTTCCCGACCGGCATGCGGGCGCCGAAGACGCCGACGGCGGTGCCGGGGTACAGCCAGAGCCGCCCGGTGCCCTTCTCCAGACCGATGAGGTCGGGGTGGTCGTCCTGGTTGAATTTGCCAGTGACCGCTTCGAACAGACCGTGGGGCTGGAGGTGGGGGAGGCGACCGAGTGGTTGTACCCGCGCGCCCAGCGCACCGCCGGTGGCCGTGCCGGGATGGAGCCAGACCTGGTCACCCTCGACGGCGAGCAGGTCGTCGTATCCGTCCGGGTTCAGGCGACCCGCCGCAACGGAGTGGTAGCCCTTTCCGTCCCCCGCGATCTTGACAACTGTGCCCCAGTCTGAGCCGCCGGCGGCCGTTCCCGGGTACATCTGGATGTCACCGCTGCTCTTGTCGACGACGACGAGATCGTCATAGGTGTCGCCCCGGTTGAACCGACCGGCGGCCAGTTCCCGCTTCAGCTGCCAACTGCTGGTGCCGATGATGGTGGAGGTGCCGAAGAACGAGCCGCCGGCCGCCGTACC
Source organism: Micromonospora sp. NPDC047074 (assembly GCF_040643815.1). Taxonomy (NCBI): domain Bacteria; kingdom Bacillati; phylum Actinomycetota; class Actinomycetes; order Micromonosporales; family Micromonosporaceae; genus Micromonospora; species Micromonospora sp. NPDC047074. The sequence continues at coordinate 220,518 of NZ_JBEYVB010000006.1, read as the reverse complement.
CGGGTAGAGGAGCAGTTGGCCGCTCTGCGGATTGATGGCGGCCACGTCGTCGTAGGCGTCGCGGTCGAACCGGCCGACGACCAGGTCGTTCAGGCTCTGCCACCCGGTGCCGGCCTGCACACGGGCGCCGAAACCGAACCCCTGGACCGTCCCGGGAAACATCCAGAGCGTGCTCGTGGAGATCTCGACGGCGAGCAGGTCGTCGTACGTGTCGCCCTCGAACTGGCCGACGACCAGATCGCGGTAGCCGCTCCAGTCGATGCCCTGTCCGAGCTGGACCCGATCGCCCCACTGCCGCTCGACGGTCGTGCCCGGGTGCAACCAGAGTTTGCCGGTGCTCGGCTCGACGGCGACCAGGTCGTCCCGGCCGTCTCGGGTGAACTCGCCGACGACGGCGTTCGCGAGCGCGTGCGGCCGGGTCTGGACGCTCTGGCGGAACCAGCCGCCCAGGTCGTCGAGCCGGGTCTGGGTGGCGCCGTCGCGGGTCTCGTTCTCGCCGAGGCAACCCTTCTGCCAGCTGGTGTTGTTGATCGCGACCAGCTCGGCGCCGCCCGTGGTCTCGCGGAACGCCGGCCCTCCGGCGTCTCCCTTGCAGATGGTCGCGGCGGCGGTGGTGCCGGTGACCGTGACCGTGGTGGGGCTGACGCTGCCCACGGTGAACGTCCCGGTGTGCAACCGGTCGGGCACCCACTCGGTGCTGGTCCGCCCGTAGCCCGTCACCCGCACCGTCTCGCCGACGCTCGGGGCGGTGCCGCTCCACAGGGCAGGCGTGATGTCGCTGACCGGCGCGGACAGCTCGGCGAGCAGCACGTTGCGGTCGGGGTGCGGGACGACCGAGGTGACGGCGAGGCGGTGCCCGGTGATGCCGGTCAGGTCAGTCCGGCCCACCAGCACCGTCGTGGGCCGGGCCGGCGGGCCCTCGTTCGGCGCGGTGGTGCCGTCGGCGAAGCAACTCTTCGCCGTGACCACCCAGCGGGCGTCGACCAGCGCTCCGGTGCAACTCCGGACGTCGCCGAAGCTGATCTTCGCGGTGAACGGGTGGCCATTGTCGGGAACCGGTTCGGCGCCGGCTAGCGCCGAGGCGGCACCGCTTCCGACCGTCGTCGCGAGGAGGCAGGCGACCACAAGGCCACCACCCCAGGTGCGTAAGTGCCTGTTGTACAACGGTTTCCCCCGTGCGTAGTTCGGTGCCAACTCTGCGGAGCTGGCGGCCAAGCTTATCGATCTCGATGCGAGGGGTGTGCCCTGTGGACGACCGGCACCGGACGGGCCCGAGTTGTCCAGCCGCCTCGGCGCTCCATCGCGCACCAGCGCCGCCGGCCGGGACGGGTTGCGGTGCCAGTGGGTCAGGGGGCGGGTGGTGTGGGCGGTAGGTGGGCGGCGCGGACGTCCAGCAGCCACCGTTCCACCGTGGCCTCGTCCGGGCGGTCCGGCAGCGGGGTGCGGATCCGGTCGAAGTCCCGTTCCGCCTCCGCGAGCAGCGTCCGGGCCTCGTCCAGCTCGCCGTCGGCGATCCGCTCGCCGAACTGCCGGAACCACTCCGGGTCGGCGAGCCGGATCTCCAGCACGCCGGTGGCGTAGAGCAGCCGGCCCTGGTGCACCAGCCGGGCCAGGTGCCGGGCGTGCTTGGCCGTGCGCCGGCGGGTGTCGGCGGAGAACGTGCCGTCGCCCCGGGACTCCAGCTTCCGGAACTGCTGACCGGCGTACCCGAGGTAGGCGTCGCGGACGCGGGGGGCGCTGAGGAACGCCGACCGGATGGCGATCAGCCGGTCGCCGAACTCCGTCCGGGTCTCGTAGCAGTCGTCCGGCAGCCAGGCCAGCTCGGTGGCGGTCGGGTTGCCGCTCAGCGCCAGGCGGCACCACTTCGCCGCCTCGTGCAGGGTGATGTCCGGGTCCGTGGTCACCACCGACTCGCGGGGCGGGCGCAGGCCGTGGAACGCGACGGTGGGCGCGGCGAAGACACCGAGCCGGTCGGTGTCGGAGCCCGGGCCGGCCAGCCCGTACGCGACCGAGCCGACAACGCCGGAGAGCAGCAGGTGCATGCGGCGAGCATGACGCACGGCACGGATCCGCGAAACCGGACTTCCCCTGTCAGGTATCGCTGCCAGGCTCGACGGCATGACGAAACCGCTGACAGGGAAGATCGCGCTCGTCGCCGGGGCGACCCGGGGCGCCGGCCGGCAGATCGCGGTCCAACTCGGCGCCGCCGGCGCCACGGTCTACGCCACCGGCCGCAGCAGCCGGGCCGGCCGCTCCGAGATGGACCGGCCGGAGACCATCGAGGAGACCGCCGAGCTGGTCACCGCCGCCGGCGGCAACGGCATCGCCGTACGGGTCGACCACCTCGTCCCCGAGCAGGTCCGCGACCTGGTCGCCCGGATCGACGCCGAGCAGGGCCGGCTGGATGTCCTGGTCAACGACATCTGGGGCGGCGACCCGCTGACCACCTGGGAGAAGCCGGTCTGGGAACAGCCGTTGGAGGCCGGTTTCCGCAGCCTGCGCCTGGCGATCGACACGCACATCGTCACCAGCCACTTCGCGTTTCCGTTGCTGATCCGCCGCCCCGGCGGCCTGGTGGTGGAGGTCGGCGACGGCACCCGGGAGCACAACGACGCCAACTACCGGCTCTCGGTCTTCTACGACCTCGCCAAGGTCTCGGTGAACCGGCTCGCCTTCAGCTGGGCGCACGAGCTGAAGCCGCACGGCTGCACCGCCGTCGCGCTCACGCCCGGCTGGCTGCGTTCGGAGGCGATGCTGGAGCACTACGGGGTCACCGAGCAGAACTGGCGCGACGGCGCCGCCAAGGAGCCGCACTTCGTCATGTCGGAGACGCCGGCCTTCGTCGGGCGGGCGGTCGCGGCCCTGGCCGCCGACCCGGACCGGGCCCGCTGGAACGGCGCGTCCGTCGACAGTGGCGGGCTGGCGCAGGTGTACGGCTTCACCGACCTGGACGGCACCCGACCCGAGTGGGCGCGCTACTACACGGAGGTGGTGGAGCCCGGCGGCCCGGCCGACGACACCGGCTACCGCTGATCCGGGCCCGCTCCGGCGTAGCGGCGGGCCGTCCGCGCGGCCGCCTCCGCCAGCCGCGCCCGTAACTCGGGCGGGTCGAGCACCTCCACCTCGGGGCCGAGCCCGAGCAACTGTTCGTACGCGACGTCGACGGACTCGACGGGCAGCCGGGTCACCACCCAGCCCTGCCCGTCGGGCCCGTCGGCGCCGGCGACCGCCTCGTCGTACGCGAAGGGGGCGTCCGCCAGGTGCCGGAGCCGGCGCAGGCCGGCGGGGCTGAGCCGGACGGTGGCCCGCTCCCGCAGCATGCCCCGCTGGAACGCCTCGGCCCGCGCCCGCCAGTGCCCCTCCAGGTCGAAGCCCTCGTCCCGGTCGAAGGTCTCGTCGCTCACCTCGACACCGGTGACCCGGTCCACCCGGTAGGTACGCACGTCGTCGCCGACCCGGCCGACCAGGTACCAGACGCCGCTCTTGAGCACCAGCCCGTACGGCCGCAGGGTGCGCGCCACCTCGCGGTCGCCGCGCCGGTAGCGCAGCTCGACCACCCGGTCCCGCCAGACCGCGCCGGCCAGTTCGGTCAGCCACGGTGGCGGCCCCACCTCCCGGAACCAGCCCGGCACGTCCAGGTGGAACCGTTGCCCGGTACGGGCCGGGGCGTCGCGCAGCGTGGGCGGCAGCGCGGCCAGCACCTTCAGCTCGGCCGAGGCCACCGCGTCGGCGAGCCCCATGTCGCCGGCCGGCCCGGGCAGCCCGGCCAGGAAGAGCGCCTCCGCCTCGTCCCTGGTCAGCCCGGTCAGCCGGGTCCGGTAGCCGCCGACCAGCCGGTAGCCTCCCGCGCGGCCCCGGTCGGCGTAGACCGGCACCCCGGCGGCGGAGAGCGCCAGCACGTCGCGGTAGACGGTCCGCTCGGAGACCTCCAGCTCCCGCGCCAGCTCCCCCGCGGTCATCGTCTCCCGAGCCTGGAGCAGCAGAACCAACGAGATCAACCGGGCCGCCCGCACGCGTCCATCCTGCCGTGCCGCTCGACCGTCCCCAGCCGGCGGTCCGCCTCCTCCGGCGTCACGCCCACCGGGCGCACCCGGCCACGACGTTGGTCGCTGCGCAGCGGTGGGACCGTCACGGACGCGGCTTGACCCTCACGCCGCGTAAGGCGGGAGGGTGGGGTGCATGAGTGACTACTACGACGCCTTTGAGATCAGTCCCGTGCCCGATCCCGGCCCGGACGCGGTGGCGCCGGAGCCGTTCCGGGGAATCTATGGGATGCCCGCGTTCGTGACGATCCCCACGAGCGACCTGGCGGCGTCGGTGGACTTCTGGATTCGTGGGCTCGGCTTCTTCGAGCTGTTCAGCATCCCCGGCACGCTCGTGCACCTGCGCCGGTGGGCGTTCCAGGACGTGCTCCTCCGCTCGGCGGAGAGCGTCCCGGCGCAGCCACCAGTGGTCAGCTTCAGTTTCTCGTGCGTGCTCTACCAGATCGATCCCCTTGTCGAGGCCTGTCGTGCGGTGAGCCCGGACTCGGTCGACGGCCCACGGGACACTCCCTGGAACACCCGCGACGTGGAGGTGATCACCCCCGAGAACGCACGGATCATCTTCACCGCGGCGAAGCCCTTCGACCCGGCCAGCCAGGAGGCGCGGAACCTTGCAGCCATCGGGATCGCTCCGCCGGGCGCCGGTCGCGGCGACAATGAGGAGCATGCCTGATGCCACCGACGCCGATGGCCTGACCGTCGGCCAGGTCTCGACGCGTCTGGGCGTGACGGTCCGCGCGCTGCACCACTGGGATGACATCGGTCTGGCGCGGCCGTCGCTGCGTACGACTGCCGGATACCGGCTCTACACCGCTGGCGATCTGGAACGCCTGCACCGCATCGTCGTCTACCGGGAGATCGGCCTCAATCTGGACAGCATCCGGGCCATCCTGGACGACTCGACCGCGGACGTGCCCGGCGCACTGCGCGCGCAGCGCACCCAGGTCGCCCAACGGATCGACCGCCTCCAGCAGCTCAGCGCCGGCCTGGATCGCATGATCGACGCCCACGAGCGCGGCCTGCTGCTGACCGTCGAGCAGCAGGCCGCGATCTTCGGCCCCGAGTGGGACCCGGACCGGCACGCCCAGGCCCGGCACCGCTACGGAGACACGACGCAGTGGCAGCAGTACGCCGAACGCTCGGCCTCTCGCAGCCCGGAGGAATGGCAGGCCGTCGCCGACACCGTTGCCGACCTCGACCGTGCCCTCGGCGACGCGATGGACGCCGGAGTCGTCCCTGGCAGCCCCGAGGCGAACCGACTCGTCGACCGGCACCGCGAGGTCTTCTCCTCGTACTTTCCCCTCACCAGGCAGATGCAGGTCTGTCTCGGCCGCAGGTATGAGGCCGATCCGGCATTCGCCGCCCACTACGACGGCATCCGCGCCGGCCTCACCACGTGGTTCCGGCAGAGCATCGACGCCAGTGCGCGCGCCCACGACATCGACCCCGACACCGCCACCTGGCAGTAGAGCGGCTGCGATCGCCCCCACGACCGGGTCCAACTAGGCTCTGCGGTCGTGAACGCACCCCGCATCGCCGCGCCCGTGACCGGCGCCGCCGGCCGGTTCTTCGGCGGAGTCGGCCTGCTCCTGCGCGGCCTCGGCCTCTACGTCCGCAGCCCCGGGCTGATGCTGCTCGGCGTCGTCCCGGCGTTGATCTCGGGCGCGATCTTCGTGGCCGCGTTCGCCACCCTGGCGTACTTCGTCGAGGACCTGGCCGCGCTGGTCACACCGTTCGCCGACGACTGGTCGACCACCGGGCGCAGCCTCGTCCGGGTGATCGCCGGGCTGGCCTTCCTCGGCCTCGGGGGCCTGCTCGCGGTGGTCAGCTTCACCGCCGTCACCCTGGTCATCGGCGACCCGTTCTACGAGAAGATCTCCGAACGCGTCGAGGAACGCCTCGGCGGCACGCCGAACGCCGTCGACGTGCCGTTCTGGCCGTCGCTGCGGCGCAGCCTCGCCGACTCCGTACGGCTGGTGGGCCTGTCGATCCTCTTCGGCATCCCGCTCTTCGCCGCCGGGTTCATCCCGGTGGTCGGCCAGACCGTGGTGCCGGTGATCGGCGCGGCGGTCGGTGGCTGGCTGCTCGCCGTGGAGCTGGTCGGGGCCCCCTTCTACCGGCGCGGGATGCGGCTGCCGGACCGCCGGTCGATCCTGAAGGCGGATCGGCCGACCACGCTCGGCTTCGGGGTGGCGGTCTTTGTCTGCTTCCTGATCCCGCTCGGCGCGGTGCTCATCATGCCCGCGGCCGTCGCCGGGGCGACCCTGCTGGCCCGCCGGTCCCTCGGCCAGTCCATCACGGAGGGCTGACGTGGAGATCACCCTGGTGGGGGGCGACATCACGACCCAACAAGTGGACGCGATCGTCAACGCCGCCAACTCGTCGCTGCTCGGCGGCGGGGGAGTGGACGGCGCCATCCACCGGCGGGGCGGCCCGGCCATCCTCGACGAGTGCCGGGCGCTGCGCGCCTCCCGGTACGGCCGTGGCCTGCCGACCGGCCGGGCGGTGGCGACCACCGCCGGGAACCTGCCGGCCCGCTGGGTCGTGCACACCGTCGGGCCGGTCTGGTCGACCGACGAGGACCGCTCGCCGCTGCTGCGCGACTGTTACGCGAACAGCCTGCGGGTCGCCGACGAGTTGGGCGCGACGAGCGTGGCGTTTCCGCTGATCTCGGCCGGCGTCTACGGCTGGCCGGTGGAGGACGCGGTCCGGCAGGCCCTGTCGGTGCTCAACTTGTCCGCGCCGACGCACGTCACCGAGGCCCGGCTGGTGCTCTTCGGCGCCGAGACCCTGGCGGTCGCCCAACGGGTGCAGGCCGCCGGCTGACCGGGGCCGTCAGGACAGGTCGCGCAGGCAGGACCAGCTCGACCCGACCGGGCGGTAGCCGAGCCGGACGTTGATTGCCAGCATCGGCGCGTTCGCCTCGTCGTTCGAGGTGTAGGCGACGCGTACCCCGCCGGCTGCGGCGCGGTGCAGCGCCGCCGTCTTGACCAGGCGGGCCAGCCCGCGCCCCCGGTGCGCCGGCACCGTGCCCGTGTAGTCCGACCACATCCGGTTGCCGTCCCGCTTGACGAGGCTGAAGGCCACCAGCTCGCCGCCAACCTCGGCCGCCGTGCTGGCGGCCCTGTCCAGGCCCAGGTTCTCCCAGATCTCGTGGCACCAGTTCTCGTAGCTGATCGAGTCGACCGGCACGTCCTCCGGCTCGTCGGCCGCCGCCGCCACCTCGGCCAGATAGACCCGGCGCGGCTCGACGTCGGTCAGGGCGAGCAGCCGTACGCCCGGCGGCGGCTCCGGCATCGGCGGGGCCGGCCGCAGGTCGAGTGCCGAGTAGCGCAGCTCCCGGCTCGGGGTGAACCCGTGCCGGCGGGCGAACGGCAGCGACTCGGGCAGCGCCCAGGTACGCACCCGGCGCGCCCCGATGTCCCGCAGGTGTCCCAGCGCGGCGGTCAGCAGTGCGGTGCCGGCGCCCTGGCCCCGATGCTCCGGGTGCACGTGCAGGAGGGAGACCTCCCCGACGTCGCGCTCGGAGGTCTGGTCGTTGCGGTAGGCCGACACCCACCCGACCACCGTGTCGTCCACCTCGACCACGTACGCGGTCCACTGCTCGCCGGGCGGGGGCTGGGCGATCATCCGCCGGGTCGACTCGACGCCGCGCACCAGGTAGGGGTGGACGATCGCGCGCAGCGCCACCACGGCGGGCGCGTCGTCGGGGCGGGCGGTCCGGATCCGCATGTCAGCCCTCCCCGCGTACGGCGGCGACGGCCTCGACCTCGACGAGCTGGTCGGAGTAGCCGAGCACGGCCACCCCGAGCAGGGTGCTGGGCGGTTCGTGGCCGCCGAACGCGCCCCGGACCACCTCCCACACGGCCACCAGATCGTCCTGCCGGGAGGACGCCACGTACACGGTGGTCTTGACGACGTCGGTGAGCCGCGCGCCGGCCGCCGCGAGCGCGGTCTCCAGGTTGGCCATCACCTGCCGGGCCTGGCCGACGGGGTCGCCCGGCGCGACGGTCCGCCCCTCGGCGTCGAGCGGGCAGGCGCCGGCGGTGAACACCAGCCGGGCGGGCGGCTCGACCGTGGCCGCGTACGCGTACTCGGCGACGTCGGAGAGCGCGGGTACGCGGATCAGGTTCAGGGTCACGCGCGCGACGCTACCGGCGCCCGCACCACGGCTCCACGCATTAACTCCGGCACCGCTCCCTGAGGCGGGCAGGTGGAGCGCGTGATCAGGACCCTATGGACGTTATCCGGCCGCTCTAAGGTCCATCGCGTCCTGATCATCGGTCAGGGCGCCCACGCGGACACGGACTTCGTGCCCCAGGGCCAGGCGATCTGACTGCCCTGGGGGGGCGTCGCGCAGATCCCCCGAAAGCACCGGGGCGCTGCGGGAGCAAGCGGCCCTTTCTATACATAAACGTCAAGAAGGGCCCTTCCTTGCACCTCAGGCCGACTCGCGGACGATCAGCTCGGTGGGGAGCACCACGGCCGGCTCGATCGCCTCACCGGCGGCCAGCCGCAGCAGCAGCCGGGTCATCCGCCGGCCGATCTCCACGATCGGCTGGCGGACGGTGGTCAGCGGCGGCTCGGTGTAGGCGGCGGTCTCGATGTCGTCGAAGCCGATCACCGCCACGTCGTCCGGCACCCGCCGGCCGGCCTCCCGTAGCGCCCGTAGGGCGGCGTGCGCCATCAGGTCGGACGCGGTGAAGACCGCGTCCAGGTCGGGATGCTCGTCGAGCAGCCGGCGCATCGCCTCGGCCCCGGACTCCCGAGTGAAGTCGCCGACCGCGACCAGCTCGGGCAGCCCGGCCGCGGCCACCGTGTCCCGGTAGCCGGCGAGCCGCTCGATGCCGGCCACCATGTCCTGCGGACCGGCGATGGTGGCAATCCGTCTGCGACCGCTGTCGATCAGGTGTTGGATGGCCCGGGCGACCCCGCCGACGTGGTCGACGTCCACGTACGGCACCGCGCCGTCGAGCGGCCGGCCGCTGCACACCACCGGGATGCCGAGCCGGGCCAGCCTGCCGGGCAGCGGGTCGGCGCCGTGCAGGGAGGCGAAGAGCACGCCGTCGACGTGCCGCCCGGTGGTGTACCGCTCGACCCGTTGGTGCCCGGCCGGCGAGCCGGCCAGCATCAGCACGAGTTGCTTGTCGGCCGCCTCCAGCTCCTGGCTGACCCCGCGGATGATGCCGGGAAAGACCTGGTCGTCGGAGAAGACCCGGGTGGCCGCCTCCGGCATGACCAGGGCGATCGAGTCGGTCCGCTGGGTGACCAGGCTGCGGGCGGCCAGATTCGGCACGTACCCCAGCTCGGCCACCGCCCGGCGGACCGCCTCCCGGATCGGCTCGGCGACCGTCGTGGAGCCGTTCACCACCCGCGACACGGTGGCCCGCGAGACACCCGCCCGCCGGGCCACCGCCTCCAGCGTCGGCCGTTGCGCCGTCGTCATCCCCGTTACCACCGCCTCGTCACAGCCCGTTCCGGGAGATCACCTCCTGGTACCACCGGGCGCTGGACTTCGGTGTGCGGCGCTGGGTCAGGTAGTCCACGTGGATGATCCCGAACCGTCGACGGTAGCCCTCGGCCCACTCGAAGTTGTCCAGCAACGACCATACGAGATAGCCCCGCAGATCCACTCCCCGGGAGATCGCCTCGTGCGCGGCGCGCAGGTGCCCGTCGAGGTAGGCGATCCGGTCGGCGTCCACGACCTGCCCGGCGGCGTCCGGGGCGTCGGCGCCGGCCTTGTCGGGGAACGCCGCGCCGTTCTCGGTGATCATCAGCGGCACGCCCGGGTAGTCCGTGGCGACCCGTTCCAGCAGCCGGGTCAGCCCCGCCGGTTCGATCATCCAGCCCATGTCGGTCAGCGGCCCGACCGGCGGGAGGAACTCCACCGCGCCGTCGGTGCCGGGATAGGCGCTGCTGCCCGCGCCGTCCGGCCGGCCGGCGACGTAGGTGGGCGCGTAGTAGTTGAGCCCGAGCAGGTCGATCGGGGCGGCGATCAGCTTCTCGTCGCCGTCGCGCAGGAACGTCGGCTCGACGATCCGGGCCACGTGCTCCAGCACGTCGTCGGGGTAGGCCGCCCGCAGCAGCGGATCGAGGAAGATGCGGTTGTGCAGGCCGTCGACCAGGCGTACCGCCGCCGCGTCCGCGGCGCTGTCCGGGTCGGCGGGGCGCACGTCGGCCGGGTTGACGGTGATCCCCACGGTCTCCGCGCCGGCCGCGCGCAGCGCGCGGGCCGCCAGGCCGTGCCCGAGCAGCAGATGGTGTACGGCGGCGAAGGCCGCGCCCGGGTCCCGCTCGCCGGGGGCGTGCACCCCGTTGCCGTAGCCCAGGTAGGCCGAGCACCACGGCTCGTTGAGCGTGGTCCAGGTGCGCACCCGGTCGCCGAGCCGGGCGTACACCGCCGTGGCGTACGTGGCGAAGTGCTCGGCGGTCTCCCGGTTGGTCCAGCCGCCCCGGTCCTGGAGGGTCTGCGGCAGGTCCCAGTGGTAGAGCGTGATGATCGGGTCGATGCCCCGGTCCAGCAGCGCGTCGGTGAGCCGGTCGTAGAAGTCCAGGCCGCGGGGGTTGACCGGGCCGGTGCCGTCCGGCTGGATCCGGGGCCAGGCCACCGAGAAGCGGTACGCCCGCAGCCCCAGCTCCGCCATCAGCGCCACGTCGTCGGCGTACCGGTGGTAGTGGTCGCAGGCCACGTCGCCGGTGTGCCCGTGGTGGACCTTGCCCGGCGTACGGCTGAAGGTGTCCCAGATCGACGGGCCGCGTCCGTCGTCGGTTGCCGCGCCCTCGATCTGGTACGCGGCGGTGGCCGCACCCCAGACGAAGCCCTCGGGGAATCGCAGAATGCTCACGCCTTGACCGCACCTTCCATGATGCCGCCGATGATCTGGCGGCCGAACAGGACGAAGACCAGCAACAACGGGAGGGTGGCGATGGCCGTCCCCGTGAACACCTGCGACATGTCCGTGTAGTAGCCGTCGGACAGGGTGCGCAGAGCCAGTTGCACGGTGGGGTTCTCCGGATCGTTGAGGACAGCGTACGGCCAGAGAAAGTCGTTCCAGGTCGTCATGAACGTGAGCAGCCCCAGCACGGCGGCGGCCGGGCGCAACGCCGGCAGCACCACGTTCCAGTAGATCCGGGCGGTGTTGCAGCCGTCCACCCGGGCCGCCTCGATCAGCTCGGTGCTGACCGCCTGGCCGGCGTACTGCCGCATCATGAACACCCCGAACCCGGTGACCAGGGCCGGCACGATCACCGCCGGCAGCCGGTCGTTCCAGTTCAGCTTCGTCATCAGCATGTAGAGCGGGATGACGCCGAGCTGGGTGGGCACCATCATCGTCGCGATGATCACCATGAGCAGCGCGTTGCGGCCCCGGAACCGCAGCTTCGCGAAGGCGAACCCGGCCAGCGTGGAGAAGAAGACCACCGACACGGTGACGGTGGTCGCCACGATCGCCGAGTTGATCAGGCCGGTGACGAAGTACGCGTCGGTGTTGCCGAGCAGCCGGGAGACGTTCGCGCCGAAGTTGCCGCCCGGGGTGACCGGGGGCGGTAGCTGGCCCATCGCGTCGTTGGAGCGGCTCGCGACCACGAACATCCAGTAGATCGGGAAGATCGACAGGAGCCCGGCGGCGATCAGCGCCGCGTAGGTGAGCCGGCTGGCGGCCCAGAGGCGGGTCATCGTGCTCCCTCCTTCGACTTCGCGTCCTCCTTCGGGGGCTTCGCGCCGCCGAGCCGGCGCAGGAGCAGCACGTTGACCGCCGCGACGACCGCGATCAGCGCGAAGAGCAGCCACGCCACCGCCGAGCCGTAGCCGAAGTTGTAGTGGGGCGCGAAGGCGTTCTCGAACATGTACATGGTCACGGTCTGCGACTCCCGCATCGTCCCGCCCCGGATCGGGTTGGTCCCGGAGTGGAACAGCCGGGGCTCGGTGAAGAGCTGGAGCCCGCCGATGGTAGAGATGATGACGGTGAAGATGATCGTCGGCTTGAGCAGCGGCACGGTGATCGACCAGAACTGCCGGACCCGGTTGGCGCCGTCGATGGCGGCCGCCTCGTACAGGTCGCGCGGGATGGCCTGCATCGCGGCCAGGAAGATCAGCGCGTTGTAGCCGGTCCACCGCCAGTCGACCATGGCGGAGATGGCCACCCAGGACGCGAACCGGTTCGACTTCCACTCGATCGCGTCGACACCGACCAGGTCGAGCAGCCAGTTGATCATGCCGAACTCGCGGCCGAAGAGCACCCCGAAGACGATCGCGACCGCGGCCGTGGAGGTGATGTTCGGGATCAGCACCGCCATCCGGAACGTGGTCCGGGCCCGCAGCTGGCGGTTGAGCAGGTTGGCCAGCCAGAGCGCGGCCAGCAGCTGCGGGACGGTGGAGATGACGAAGATGCCGAGGGTGTTGACGACCGCGTGCCAGAAGTCGGCGTCCGCCAGCAGTTGGCTGTAGTTCGCCAGGCCGACGAACGGGTGGTCGCTGCCGAGCAGGTCCCAGTCGTGCAGCGAGACCCAGAACGTGTAGATCAGCGGGTACACCCCGAACACGGCGAAGAGCACGAAGAACGGGGCGATGAACAGGTAGGGCGAGAACCTCGTGTCGAGGCGGCTGAACCGCGTCCCCGGTGGACGTCGGCCGGTGCGGGGCGCCGGTGCCACCGGCGGGCGCGCGTCGAGCTGGGCGGTCATGCCCGAACCACTCCTTTCCCGGGTGCGGGCGGGACCGGCGCCCCCGGCGCCCACCCGCCCGCACTCCCGCACTCGGGCTACTTGGCGGCGGCCTTCTTCGCGTTGTTGACCGCGTCCGTCCAGCCCTGTTCGGGGCTGCGCTGACCCAGCTCCACCGTCCGGACGGCGTTCTCGACCTCGGTGCGTACGGCCTGGTTCTTCGGTCCCATGTAGACGGGCTTGAGGGTCTTGGCGCCCTCGCCGAAGATCTGCCCGACGGGGGCGTCGGAGAAGTACGCGCTCTTGGCGTCGACGATGGCGGGGTCGGCCAGCGCCTGCGGCGAGGACGGCAGCGGGCCCTTGGCCTTGAACGCCCCGATCTGGCCCTTGGCGCTGGTCAGGAACTTCGCCAGCTCGATGGCCTCGGCCCGGTGCTTGCTCTGGGTGGGCACGGCGAGCCAGGATCCGCCCCAGTTGCCGCCGTTGCCGGGCACCCGGGCGATGTCCCACTTGCCCTTGGCCTCGGCGCCGGCGTTGCCCTCGATGACGCCGGTCATCCACGCCGGGCAGGCGATGGTGGCGAACTTGGCCTGTTTGAAGGCCGACACCCACTCCTCGGACCAGGAGCCGTACTTGCCGGAGAGGCCCGAGTCGATGATGTCCATCGTGGTGTCCCAGGCCTGCCGGACGGCCGGGTTGCTGTCCACCACCAGGTTGCCGCTGGTGTCGTAGTAGTGGTAGCCCTGCGCGTTGCCGGCCGTCTGGAGCACGATCGTGTTGAAGATGTTGGTCGCGGCGTCCAGGAACGCGGCGCCGGTGTTCTTCGCCTTGAACTGCTCGCCGACCCTGATGTAGTCCTGCCAGGTCGGCCAGAGCTTCGACACCGACTCGCGGTCGGTGGGCAGGCCGGCCTTGGCGAAGAGGTCCTTGCGGTAGCACATCGCCATGCCGCCGACGTCGGTGCCCAGACCGATCAGCTTGCCGTCCGGGGTCGTCCCGCCCTTCCACTTCCACTCCAGGAAGTTGCCCTGGAGTTCGGCTCCGCCGTGGTCGAGCAGGTTGACGAAGTTGTCGGGGTTGGCCTTGTACTCGACCATCAACCCCTCTTCGATGGCGACGATGTCGCCCGCGCCCTTGCCGGCGGCGAGCCACTGGGTCAGCTTCGGCGAGTAGTCGTCGAGGTTGGTCCCCGTGCCCCGCTCGACGATCTTCACGTTGGGGTGGTCGGCCATGTACTGCTTGTAGAGCTCCTCGTAGCCGAACTGGCTGAACACGTCGACGGTCAGCGTGATCTTGCCGTCTCCGGCGGGTTCGTCGCCGGCGCAGCCGGTGGTGGCGAACAGCGCGGTGGCGGCCACGAGGGCCACGGCCGCCAGGCGGCGGCGCGGAAGGACACCCATTTCTGTCGGACCCCTCTCAGGTCGTCTGAGGTGGTGAGGCAGGTGGTGGAACAGAGCTGAGAGAGCGCTCTCACGACAGGGTGGTCCGTCGGTCCGGCCGTGTCAAGAGAGCGCTCTCCGAACGGGGGTCGGCCTATCTGACGGAGAGGGGCCGCCCGGATGCGGGCGGCCCCTCTCCGGGGTACGTGCGGCAGGCGCGGCGCGGCTCAGCCGACGCGCAGGCCCTCCAGCAGGGTGCGGTCGCCGGCCACGTCCAGCGTGTCGAGGCCGACCCGGCCCCAGAGCGCCAGCAGCAGGTCGCTCGCCGTGCCGCTGACCTGCGCCCGCGCGTGGTGGTCGTCGTGGTCGAGAATGGTGGCGGTGTCGAGCAGGGCCACGCCCTCGCCGCGCAGCCGGAGGAACCATTCCTGGCCCGCGTCGGGGGCGGAGAGCTGCACCACCCCGTGCCACTGGCCGGCCGTGCGGCGCCGGCCGGCCGGCAGCCAGGTGTCCAGCACCTCGCTCACCCCGTCGGCGGCGAGCTTCGCCTCGACCGGTTCACCGGCGGCGATCGCGAGCTGGGCGTCCCAGCGGTGCACGGCGGTCTCGTGCGCGATCCGGCGCGGCCAGAAGCCCGCCTTCTTCGGCTGTGGCGCCCAGTTCCAGGCCGGGGCCTCCGGGTCCAGGGCGTCGAAGAGGGTCATCAACTGGTCGTACGCCTGCTGCCAGAGCTGGAGCGGGGCGACGCCCGGCTCCGGCTCGACCGGCTGGGACCGCCCTGGCGACGGGGAGGTCGCGCCAGCGCCGGCGAACGAGTGCACCCAGCGGTAGATGGAGGTCAGGTGCAGGGTCAGGTCGGTGACGGTCCAGCCAGGACAGGACAGCACCGGTGTCTCCGGTGGTGCCTCGGCCACCGCCGAGGCGAACGCCGGGCCCTCCGCCCGGAGCGCTCCCAGCCAGAAGTCCTTCGTACCGTGCGGTCTGCTCATCGCCATCCTCCCGGGGGTGGCCGGGCCACCAGTGGGCGCCGCGGCTACTCCTCAGCCTAGGGTGAAAGGCGTGTCAGACGTCTACGCCCAGCCGACAACCGGAACCGAACCCGTCACGACGGACGAACTCGCGCGCTACACCACCCTGCGCCTGGGCGGGCCGGCGGGGCGCGTCGTCGCGGGCACCGACGCCGACGCGATCGTACGGGCGGTGCGGGAGGCGGGCGAGCGGGACGAGCAGGTCCTGATCCTCGCCGGGGGCAGCAACGTGGTGATCGGGGACGTCGGGTTCCCGGGCACCGTGGTCCTGGTGCGCTCGCGGGGCCTGCGGGTGGTCGCCGAGGACGTCGACACCGTCACCGTACGCGTCGAGGCCGGCGAGCCCTGGGACGACCTCGTCGCCGCCACCGTGGCCAACGGCTGGTCCGGCCTGGAGTGCCTCTCCGGCATTCCCGGCTCGACGGGCGCCACCCCGATCCAGAACGTGGGCGCGTACGGCCAGGAGGTGGCCGAGACCATCGTCGGCGTCGGCGTCCACGACCGGGTCGAGGGGACGCTCGGGCGGATCCCCGCCGCCGACTGCGGCTTCGCCTACCGGTCCAGCATCTTCAAGTACAGCGACCGCTGGGTGGTGCTCTCGGTCGACTTCCGGCTCGCCCGCTCGCCGCTGTCCGGCCCGGTGCGGTACGCGGAACTGGCCCGGGCGCTCGGCGTCGAGGTGGGGGACCGGGTGCCGCTGGCCGACGCCCGGGCCACGGTCCTGCGGCTGCGCGCCGGCAAGGGCATGGTGCTCGACGCGACCGATCCGGACACCCGGTCGGTCGGCTCGTTCTTCACCAACCCGGTGCTCGACCTGCCCGCGTACGAGTTGCTGCGGGAACGCGCCGCCGACATCGGCGAGCCGCCGGCCTGGCCGGGCGCGGGCGACGTGGTGAAGGTCAGCGCCGCCTGGCTCATCGACAAGGCGGGCTTCGGCAAGGGCCACCCCGGGCCGGAGGGCGTGGCCATCTCCAGCAAGCACACCCTCGCCCTGACCAACCGCGGCGGCACCGCCAGCACGGCCGCCCTGGTCGAACTGGCCCGGGAGATCCGCGACGGCGTCCACCACCGCTTCGGCGTGACCCTCCACCCCGAACCAGTCCTCATAAACTGCACAATCTGACCCCCACCCCACCCCACCCCGCCCCCGCGCCACGCCCGCCCCGCGCCCACCCCGCCCCGCGCCCGCGATCTTGCACTTTCTGCCCTCGGATTGCACTAGTTGCGGCTTATGTGAGGGCGGAAAGTGCAAGATCGACGACGCTGGGAGGGGGCGCGACGTCGCGGGAGCGCTGTCGCGCGTCGACGGGGCGGGTCGGCGTGGGGCGCGTCGGGGCGTGGGAGGGGTGAGTGGGGTGGGTTACGGGGTGGGAGAAGGCCAGGGGAGGGTCAGTTCGCCGTGGCGCCAGCGGCGGGGGCCGTGGAGGATCGGCCAGCCCGCGTCGCGGACGGCGGACACCGCGCGCAGCCAGCGTTGGCGGGGCCCGAACGGGGCGTAGCCGGCGGCGGCGTGCCAGGCGTCGTCGAGCGCCCGGATCAGGTCGTGGATCGGCTCCCCCGGGACGTTGCGGTGGATCAGCGCCTTGGGCAGTCGTTCGGCCAGCTCCGCCGGGGTGTCCAGGGTGCTGAGCTTCGCGGCCAGGGTGAGCGTACGGGGGCCGTCGGCGTCGATCAGCAGCCAACCGGCGAGCCGCCCCAGCTCGTCGCAGGTGCCCTCGACCAGCAGGCCGCCCGGGGCCAGCGCGGCGGTCATCGTCCGCCAGGCCTCGGCCACCTCGCGTTCGTCGTACTGGCGCAGGACGTTGAACGCCCGGACCAGGGCGGGTCGCAGGCCGGCCAGCTCGAAGCCGCCCCGGGCGAAGGTGAGCCGGGGCGGGTCGGCGGACGGCTGGGCGGCGGCGACGCGTACCGGATCGATCTCCAGCCCGACCACCCGCACGTCGGGGCGAACCGCGGCGGCCAGCCGGGCGCGCAGCTCGACGGCGGTGACGGGGCTGGCGCCGTAGCCGAGGTCCACCACCAGCGGGTCGGCCGCGTCGCGCAGCGCCTCCCCGCAGGTCTCGACGATCCAGTTGTCCACCCGGCGGAGCCGGTTGGGATTCGTCGTCCCCCGGGTCACCACCCCGAGCGGCCGGTGCCGCGCCGGCCCGGACCCGGGCGCCGGCGTCGCGTCCACCCGCGTGCCCGCCATCGTCTCCGACCGCCGGCCGCTCAGCCGGCCCGGTGCACCTTGTGCTGGGCGGCCTGGGCCAGCGGGCGCACGACGAGGCGGTCGATGTTGACGTGCTGCGGGCGGGTCGCGCACCAGGCGACGCAGTCGGCCACGTCCTCGGCGACCAGCGGCTCGGCGACCCCGGCGTAGACCGCCGCCGCCCTGTCGGCGTCCCCGTCGAAGCGGACCAGCCCGAACTCGTCGGTCCGCACCATGCCGGGGTCGATCTCGATCACCCGTACCGGCCGGCCGCAGAGTTCCAGCCGCAGCGTGCCGGCGATCGCCGTCTGCGCGTGCTTGGCGGCGCTGTAGCCGCCCCCGCCCTCGTACACGGTGAAGCCGGCGGTGGAGGAGACGACCACGATGGTGCCGGCCCCGGACGCCTCCAGCGCGGGCAGCAGTGCCTGGGTGACGCGCAGCGTGCCGAGAACGTTGACGTCGTACATCCACTGCCAGTCGCCGACGGACCCGGTCTCGACCGGATCCAGCCCGCGCGCGCCGCCGGCGTTGTTGACCAGCAGGGTGACCGGCCCGGGGGCCCGCGCCGCCGCCGCGGCCAGCTCCGCCACCGACTCGTCGGAGGTGACGTCGCAGGCCACCGCGGTGGCCGCGCCGCCCGCCCCCTCGATCTCGGCGACCAGGTCGGCCAGCCGGTCGGTACGCCGGGCGGCGGCGAGCACGTGGAATCCCTCGGCGGCGAGCCGGCGGGCGGTGGCGGCACCGATCCCGCTGGACGCTCCGGTGACGACGGCGACAGAGGTCATCAGGCCATTCTCACCCGGGTACCGGGGGTGCTTGCCGGCGGCATGGTGATGAGGTCCGTCACGCCCGGGGGTCGCCCCGGCGCATTACCGGTACCTGATGGGGAAGATGACACCGGGCGCGGACGTTGTCCGAAACGCCGGGCGTGCATGTGCGGCATCAACCGTGACAAAGGGAGCGGACGTGGCGGAGTTGCACACCGGTGTCGGTCGTCAGAGAGGTGCACGTCCGTGGCCCCGCCCCCGGCGGATCGCGACGTTGTCGGTGCACACCTCGCCCCTGCACCAGCCCGGCACCGGGGACGCCGGCGGGATGAACGTCTACATCCTGGAGGTCGCCCGCCGGCTGGCCGAGGCGGGCGTCGAGGTCGAGATCTTCACCCGGGCCACCTCCGGCGACCTTCCCCCGGTGGTCGAGACGGCGCCCGGCGTGCACGTCCGGCACGTCACCGCCGGTCCGCTGGAAGGGCTCACCAAGGAGGAGCTGCCGGGGCAGCTCTGCGCCTTCACCGCCGGCGTGCTCCGCGCCGAGGCCTCCCGCCCGCCGGGCCACTACGACCTGATCCACTCCCACTACTGGCTCTCCGGCCAGGTCGGCTGGCTGTCCAAGGAGCGCTGGGGGGTGCCGCTGGTGCACACCGCGCACACCCTGGCGAAGGTCAAGAACGCCCAGCTCGCCGCCGGGGACCGGCCGGAGCCGAAAGCCCGTGTCATCGGCGAGGAGCAGGTGGTCGCCGAGGCCGACCGGCTGATCGCGAACACGGCGGTCGAGGCCCGCGACCTGATCGACAGGTACGACGCCGACCCCGCCCGGGTCGCGGTGGTCGAGCCGGGCGTGGACCTGGACCGGTTCCGCCCGGAGCGGGGGGAACGCGAGCACGTCGCGGCCGCCGCCCGCCGCCGGCTCGGGCTGCCCGCCACCGGGTACGTGGTGGCCTTCGTCGGCCGCATCCAGCCCCTGAAGGCCCCGGACGTGCTCATCCGCGCGGTGGCGGCGCTGCGGGAGCGCGAGCCGGCGTTCGCCGACGAGGTGACCGTGGTGATCTGCGGTGGCCCCAGCGGCAGCGGGCTCGACCGGCCGACGGCCCTGATCGAGCTGGCCGCCTCGCTCGGCGTCGCCGACCTGGTGCGGTTCCTGCCTCCGCAGACCGGTGACGACCTGCCCGCCCTGTACCGGGCGGCGGACCTGGTGGCGGTGCCGTCGTACAACGAATCCTTCGGCCTGGTCGCGCTGGAGGCGCAGGCCTGCGGTACGCCGGTGGTGGCCGCCGCCGTAGGGGGCCTGGTGACCGCCGTCCGGGACCAGGTCAGCGGGGTGCTGATCGACGGCCACGACCCGGCCGACTGGGCCCGTACGCTCTGCCGCCTGCTGCCCGACCGACCCCGGCGGGCCGAACTGGCCCGGGGCGCGGCGCGGCACGCCCGCAACTTCTCCTGGCACCGGACCGCCTCCGGGCTGCTCGCCGTCTACGGCGAGGCGATCGCCGCGCACCGGGCCCGGTTCGCCTCCGAGCTGGCCGGCGGGCCGGCGATGGCCTGCTCCTGGTGACGGTTAGCTCCTGGTCCGGCCGGTGTGGCTCCTGCTCCGCGTGAGCGTCCGGTGCGGGCCGTCGTGGCCCGGTGCGGGCGCGGCGGCGGTCGTAGAGTGGATCCGATGAGCGGAAAGAGTGATCTTGCGGCCCTGATCGAGTCGGTCTGCGACGAGCGGGAGCTGGCCTGGGAGCCGACCGGCCCGGGCTCGTACGCGATCACGCTGCCGGGCACCCACAAGCTGAAGACCGTCTGCAACCTGATCGTCGGCGAGCACGCGCTCCGCGTCGAGGCGTTCGTGATGCGGCAGCCGGACGAGCGGCGCGAGGAGCTGTGGGCCTGGTTGTTGCAGCGCAACGCCCGCATGTACGGGGTGTCCTTCTCCATCGACGCGGTCGGCGACGTCTACCTGACCGGTCGGGTCAACCCCGCCGGGGTCGACGCCGACGAGTTGGACCGGCTGCTGGGCGCGGTGCTCACCTACGCCGACGAGTCCTTCGACACGATGCTGGAGATCGGCTTCGGCAGCTCGATCCGCCGGGAGTGGGAGTGGCGGGTCAAGCGCGGCGAGTCCACCGCGAACCTCGCGGCGTTCGCGCACCTCTTCGAGCCGTCCCCGGGCGCCGGATCGTCCGGGAATTCCGATGCCCCGGGCACTGGTGCCCCCGTCGGAGGTTCGGACCGGTCCTGACGGGTATGCCGCACCGCGCGGTGCGGCAGCGGACCGCCGCGCGCCGAGGACCAACTGTCGAGGAGCGTGGGCGTCTCATGGCTCAGCGGAACAGCTCAGGTCGCGGCGGGACTGCGACCAGAACGAAACGGCAGGGGGGCAACCAGACCCCGAACACCCCGTCGATCTCCGAGTCCGAGATCTCCCGGATGAGGGTGGACGACATCCGGGGGCAGCTCCGCAAGCGCGGGGTATCCGGCGTCTCCGCCCTGCGCAAGCCGGAACTGGTGAAGACGCTGGCGAGGACCCTGCGCTCGGAGCGCCCCTCGGCTGGCGCCGCCCGCCGTGGCACCGGTCCCGCCGGCCGGGCGGCGGGGAAGAAGGCGTCGGCCGGGCGCGCCACCACCACGTCGGCCAGGCGGGCCGCCGCCACCAAGAAGGCGGCGCCGGGGCGGCCCGCGGGCAAGGCCGCCCCCGGTCGGGCGCAGGCGGCCAAGAAGGCGGCGCCGGGTCGCGCGCAGGCGGCGAAGCAGACCGCGGCGGCGAAGAAGGCTCCGGCGGCGAAGAGGACCGCGGCAGCGAAGAAGGCTCCGGCGGCGAAGAGGACCGCGGCGGCGAAGAAGGCTCCGGCCAGGAGGGCCGCCGCCAAGGCGGCTCCGGCGCGGAAGTCCACGGCGGCTGCCCGTACGTCCGCGGCGTCGTCGCGGGCGGGCGCGGCAGCCGGCGGTACGGCGACGCGGGCGACCGGGATCCGGACCGGCCGGAGCCAGGCGCGGTCGGTACGTTCCTCGCAGGTCATCTCGTCCATCTCCGACCGCCCGGAGCGCCCCGGCCGCAGTCTGGTGACCACCAATCACGACGTGATCCAGCGTTGGGCCAGGGAGCGTGGTGCCAAGCCGGCGACGATCGCGGGCACCGAGCGGGAGGGCCGGGCCGGCGTGCTCACCTTCAACATGCCGGGTTACCGGGAGAGCAGCCGGGTGCGCGAGATCACGTGGGAGGAGTGGTTCCGGACCTTCGACGGGCGGAAGCTGAACCTGATCTACCAGGAGCAGCTTCGCGACGGCCGGCAGAGCAACTTCTTCCGTACGGAATCGCCCGATCGTGAGGACGCCTGACGTGTTTGGGGGAAGGGTCGGCGGGTATGCCTTGACCGAGGCCCGGGGCGGTGGCGGACCGGTGGGACACCGACGCTGTGACCGGCGAGACAGCCCATCAAGGTTGTATCCGTCATCCCGGGCGAACTAACTTTGTTGCACCGTGCCACGCTCGGAACCGTTCGGGGGAGCGGTGGATCGATCAGATCCGTGCACCGAGTGAGGCGCGGGGGACGGGTGGAACAACACCGTTGGGGGACGGTGGCCACCTGTTTGGACCGGCGGCGTGAGCGGACGACGCCTACGGGGGTGGGCCTCGCCCGCCGCCGCCGGTCATACGGTGCGAACGCCCATCGCGATCACGAGTCGCGATGGGCGTTCTGCTGTCCTACCCCGTCCTGGCCGCCACGGTGAAACCGTTCGCCAGCCCGACGATCAGTGCGCGGGTGCGGGAGCCGGGGCGGCGTGGCGGGCGGTGCTGCGCCGGAGGGCGGCGACGTGGCGGTCGCGCGGCGGGCCGGCCAGCAGGTGGCAGCCGGCGGCCAGCAGCCCCAGTGCGCCGACGATCAGCCAGTGCAGGTCGCCGAGGTACTGCAGGCTCACCCCGCCGAGGGTGGGCGCCACGAACGACGCCGCCGGGAACGCCAGGTAGAACACCGACTGGTAGCGGGCCCGTAGCTCCGGCGGGGCCAGGTCGGCGTTGATCTGCGCGTTGGGCGGCGCGGCGAGCATCTGGCCGACGGTCCACACCACCGCCGCAGCCAGGTAGACCGCGAGGCCGTCAGCGACCGCGAGGGTGGCGAAGCCGAGCGCCAGCAGCACGGTGGAGGCGGCCAGGACGCGATCCTTGCGGTGCCGCTCGATCAGGCGCGGTACGAAGAGCTGTCCCACCACGATCAGCACCCCGCCGAGCGCCACCACCATGCCGTACGCCGAGGGCCGCAGCCCGTCCGACCGCATCGCCAGGGGCATGATCGTCGACGTCTGCATGGTCAGTACGGCCAGCACGAAGGTCAGCGCGACGAAGGTGAGGAAGGTGCGGTCGGTCAGGGCGGTGTGCAGCCCCGGCCGCCGCTGCCGCCCGCGCTGTGCCGCCCACCGCCGCTGTCCGCGCTGTCCCGCCCACCGCCGCTGTCCGCGCTGTCCCGCCCACCGCCGCTGTCCGGCCCGGCGCGGCTCCGGCGCCTCGCCACCGTCCGTACCCGAGCCCGTTCGCGGATCTTGGACACTTCCCGTTCCGACCGGCCGGAAAGTGTCCAAGATTGCTGTGAGGCCGGGCGCACGGCGGGGGAGCGTTTCCGGAACCTTCCAGGCGATGACGGCCGCCGCGAGCAGGGTCGCGGCGGCGTCGACCAGGAAGAGCGCGACGAAGCTCGCCTCGGCGAGCAGGCCGGCCAGCAGCGAGGCCGCCGCCATGCCCAGGTTGAACGCCCAGAACTGGAGGTTGAACGCCCGGGCGCGACGCCGTTCGGGCACCACGTCGACGATCGCCGCCACGAAGGCGGGACTGGGCATCGAGTGCGCCACCCCGACCAGGGCCGCGAGCACCGCGATCAGCACTAGGTGCCGGCTGAGGCCCAGCGCGACCATGAGCCCGGCGGTTGCCAGGTGGGCGGCGAGCAGCGTGGCGCGCCGTCCCCACCGGTCGGCCAGCACCCCGCCGAGCAGCACGCCGGCCGCGCCACCCAGCCCGTACGCCCCGACCACCGTCCCGGTGAGCGCCTCGCTCGCGCCGCGCGCCTCGGTCAGGTAGAGCGACAGGAAGAGCATGGCGAAGGCGCCGGCCCGGTTGATCAGCAGGCCGGCCCAGAGGTACCAGAAGGTGGCGGGGAGACCGCCCGCGGTGTCGTCCAGCCAGCGGCGCAGGGCTCGCACCCGTCCTCCCGAACAGTACTGTTTCCTAACCGAACCGGCCTCGACGGTAGGAAGCCGGGGGCCTGCGCGCCAGGGTGTCGCTGGTCACCGCGTACCGGTGGGCTCCGCCGCCCGCCGCTGACCGGTCGCCGGTTCGTCGTCCGGCTCGGGCACGACCACGGGCTCGGCGGGGGCTGTTGCCGCCGCCTCGGCCGCCTCCGGCGCGGGCGGCCGGATCACCACCGCCGGTACGACGGGACCGGCACCCGTACGCAGCATCGTGGCCCGCCGCTCCCGGGCCGGGCCGGAGATCAGGTGGGCGAGCGCCGCCACCCCGCCGATCACGGCGCAGCCGATCCAGAGCGGGGCGTTGCCTACCTGTTCCCGGACCAGCCCGCCGAGGACCGGTGCGACCGCGCCGGCCACCTGCCAGGAGAGCGAGAAGACGCCCTGGTAGCGGCCGCGCAGGTCGGCGGGGGAGAGTTCGGCGATCAGCGTCGCGTTGGACGGCGAGTTGAGCATCTCGCCGACCGTCCAGATCAGCACGGTCAGGCCGTAGAACCAGGCGGCGTCGGCGAACGCGGTGAGCCCGAACCCGACGCCCATCACCACCGAGGCCAGCGCGAGTACGTGCGACCGGCTGCGGCCTCTGATCAGCCGGGGTACGAAGAGTTGGCCGACCACGATCAGCACCCCGTTGAGCGCGATCACCGAGCCGTAGGTGGCCGGGCTGAGACCGGAGTCGCCCATCGCGATCGGCAGCATCGAGATGTGCTGGAGGAAGACCAGCGCGGCGAACAGGTTGAGCGTCACGAAGCCGAGGTAGATCCGGTCGGTGAGGATGGTGCGTAGCGCGCCGGACCGGGCGCCGGTGCCGTTGCGGCTGGCGGGCGCGGTGGCGGGAGCGGGCCGCCGGGTCTCGCCGACCTTGACGAAGATGATCAGTGCGGTGATCACCGTCGTGGTCGCGTCGACCACGAAGAGCAGCAGGTAGCCGGCCTCGGCCGCGAGGCCGGCGAGGACGGCCGCGCTGGCGAAGCCGAGGTTGATCGCCCAGTAGTTCAGCGTGAAGGCCCGCAGCCGGTCCTTCTCCGGCACCACGTCGATCATCATCGCCCCGAACGCGGGGCGGGACGCCTCGGCGAACATGCCGAGCAGCAGGGCGCCGAGTGCCACGGTCCACAGTTCCCGGGCGAACCCGAGGGCGAGCATCATGGTGGCCGCGCCGAGGTGCGCGGTGAGCACGGTGGGCCGGCGGCCCCACCGGTCGGCCAGTGTGCCGCCCACCGTGGTGCCGACCGCGCCACCCGCGCCCCACAGGCCGAGCACCAGGCCCGCCTGCGACGCGGAGAAGCCGCGTTCGGTCGTCAGGTAGATGGCCAGGAAGACCAGGACGAACGAGCCGAGCCGGTTGACCAGCGTGCCGGCCCACAGGTACCAGAAGGTGACCGGCAGGCCCCCGGTCGTGTCCCGGAACCAACCCCGCATCGTCCGCACGTCGGCGCCCCCCGCCTCGTAATGACCGCCATGATTATCGCGCCTTACAACCTAGTGTCAGGTCGGTTTTCCGGGCAGCGCATTTTCCACGTGGTGGTCGTCACGGCCACCGACCGCACGCCGTCCCGGGCCGTGCGGCAGGATGATCGGCATGACTGCTAGCGAGGGGCCCACCGTCGGGACGCTGGTCCTGCTGCGGCACGGCGAGAGTGACTGGAACGCCAAGAACCTCTTCACCGGCTGGGTCGACGTCGACCTGACCGAGAAGGGCGAGAGCGAGGCCCGCCGCGGCGGCGAACTGATGCGCGAGCACAGCCTGCTGCCGGACGTGGTGCACACCAGCGTGATGCGCCGCGCGATCCGCACCGCCGAGCTGGCGCTCAACGCCGCCGACCGGCACTGGATCGCCGTGCGCCGGTCGTGGCGACTCAACGAGCGGCACTACGGCGCCCTCCAGGGCAAGAACAAGAAGCAGACCCTGGAGGAGTACGGCGAGGAGCAGTTCATGCTCTGGCGCCGCTCGTACGACACGCCGCCGCCGCCGATCGCGGACGACGACGAGTTCTCGCAGGTGGGCGACCCGCGCTACGCGCTGCTGCCGAGCGAGCTGATGCCGCGTACCGAGTGCCTCAAGGACGTCGTCGAGCGGATGCTGCCGTACTGGTACGACTCGATCGTGCCGGACATCCTGGCCGGCCGTACGGTGCTGGTGGCCGCGCACGGCAACTCGCTGCGCGCCCTGGTCAAGCACCTGGACCAGATCTCCGACTCCGCGATCGCCAAGCTCAACATCCCCACCGGCATCCCGCTGCGCTACGACCTGGACCCGCAGCTGCGGCCGCTCACGCTGGGCGGCACCTACCTGGATCCCACCGCCGCCAAGGCCGCCGCGGCCGCGGTCGCCAACCAGGGCCGCTGACGCACGTTTTGGATGTAAGGAAGGGCACCTTCCTAACGCTATGCGTTAGGAAGGTGCCCTTCCTTACATCTCAGCCTGCGGTGGGGGTGCCGGTGATCAGGTAGACCACGTGCTCGCCGGAGTTGACGGCGTGGTCGGCGAAGCGCTCGTAGAAGCGACCGAGCAGGGTGGCGTCGATGGCGGTCTCCACCCCGTACGGCCAGTCCTCGCCGAGCAGCACCCCGAACAGGCTCCGGTGCAGGTCGTCCATGGCGTCGTCGTCGCGGTCGAGTTCGGCGGCGAGGTCGGCGTCGGGCTTGGCGAGCACCGAGCCGATCTTGACGGCCATCCGGTCGGCGATGGTGGCCATGTCGGTGAAGATCGGCCGCAGCTCCGCCGGTACGGCGGGCGAGGGGTGCCGGCGCAGGGCGGTCTTCGCGACGTGGTCGGCCAGGTCGCCCATGCGCTCCAGGTCGGCCGCGACGTGCAGCGCGGTGATCATCGCGCGCAGGTCGGAGGCGACCGGTGCCTGCCGGGCGAGCAGGTCGCAGACCCGCTCCTCGACGTGCCGGTAGAGGTCGTCGATCTCGGCGTCCCGCTCGATCACCGTCTCGGCCGCCCGGCGGTCCGCGGTGAGCAGGGCGCGGGTCGCCTGCCGCATCGCGGCCCGGACCCCTTCCGCCATGTCCACCAGCAGTTGGCTGACGATCTGCAGGTCAGCCCGGAACTCGTCGCGCATTGTCACGTCCTGTGGTCGGTGATCGCCGGCTCTCGTGCCGGCAGGTGGCAGGTGCGCCGCCCACGGTAGGTCGGACGGGCGGACCGGAGATGAACCTCGGTGAACGACGCCGGACGTGAGGATGAACATTCCCGGAAGCGAGGATGGTTCGCCCCATTTGTGGTGGTTGCCAGGTTAACAATGACCATACGATCGCCGGGTGGAGTGGGCGGTGACGGTCGCGGTGGCCGTGGGGCTGGCGGTCGGAGTGATCGCCGGGGTGCTGTTGCCCCGGTTCGTTCCGGCGCTGGCCGGGCGCGCCACGCGGGCGGGGAGCCGGTCCGGCTTCCCCTACACCTGGGGGAGGCCCCCGATAGCCGAGGATCCGCAGTCCGGGACCGGTCGCCGGACGATCGACTCGCTCCGGGCCGGCGTGGTCGTGCTCGACCCCGACGACCTGCCCGTCCTGGTCAACCCGGCCGCCCGCGCGATGGGGCTGCTCCGCACCGGCCCGACCCCGGGCTCGATCGTCCCCCACCCCCTGATCCGTACGCTCGCCGGGCAGGTGCGGCGCACCGGCGTGCGGCGCGAGATCGAGCTGGACCTGCCGCGCGGTCGCGACAACGCCGGGGTGAACCCGCTCGGGGTGCACCTGCGGGCGATGGGGATCGGCGGCGGCTACATCGCCGTCGAGGCGGCGGACGTGACCGAGTCGCACCGGCTGGCCCGGGTCCGCCGCGACTTCGTGGCCAACGTCAGCCACGAGCTCAAGACCCCGATCGGGGCCCTCCAACTCCTCGCCGAGGCGCTGCTGGACGCCACCGAGCCGGCCGGCGCGGGGGCGCCCGACCTGTCCGAGGACCTGGTCGCCGCCCGGCGCTTCGCCGAACGGATCCAGCACGAGTCGACCCGGCTGGGCCGGCTGGTGCAGGAGCTGCTGGAGTTGACCCGGCTCCAGGGCGCCGAGCCGCAGCCGCCCCCGGAACCGGTCGCGATCGACTGGGTGATCGCCGAGGTGATCGACCGGACCCGCACCTCCGCCGCCGCCCGCCGCATCGACGTGACCGCCGACGTCGAGCGGGGCCTGACCGTCCACGGCAGCGACACCCAGCTCGCCACGGCCGTGTCCAACCTGGTGGAGAACGCCATCAACTACTCCGGCGCGGACACCGTCGTCCGGATCGCGGCCCGCGCCGCCGGCGAGCACGTGGAGATCTCCGTCGCCGACCAGGGCATCGGGATCGCCCCGACCGACGTCGACCGGATCTTCGAGCGGTTCTACCGGGCCGACCAGGCCCGCTCCCGGTCGACGGGTGGCACCGGGCTGGGGCTGGCCATCGTCAAACACATCGCCGGCAACCATGGCGGCCGGGTCGAGGTGTCGAGCACTCTGGGTGGTGGGTCGACGTTCACCCTCCGGCTCCCCGCCCGTCCTCCGGAGGAGATCCTGGCGACACTGCCGTCCGCTGGGATCGAGGCCGGCCCGGCCGAGCTCCGGCAGGTCTGACAGCACATGGAAAGGAAGTCCCGTTGAGCCGCGTTCTGGTGGTCGAGGACGAGGAGTCGTTCTCCGACGCCCTGTCGTACATGCTCCGCAAGGAGGGCTTCGAGGTGTCCGTCGCCGCGACGGGCCCCTCCGCCCTCACCGAGTTCGACCGGACCGGCGCCGACATCGTGCTGCTCGACCTGATGCTGCCCGAGATGTCCGGCACCGAGGTGTGCCGGCAGCTCCGGCAGCGCTCGCACGTGCCGATCATCATGGTCACCGCGCGGGACAGCGAGATCGACAAGGTGGTCGGCCTGGAGATCGGCGCCGACGACTACGTGACCAAGCCGTACTCGCCGCGGGAGCTGGTCGCCCGGATCCGGGCCGTGCTGCGGCGGCAGAGCACCGAGGTCACCGAGGCGGGCGGCCCGACGCTGGCCGCCGGCCCGGTCCGGATGGACATCGAGCGGCACGTGGTGACCGTCGACGGCGCACCCGTCCAGCTTCCGCTCAAGGAGTTCGAGCTGCTGGAGCTGCTGCTGCGCAACGCCGGCCGGGTGCTCACCCGGGGGCAGCTCATCGACCGGGTCTGGGGGGCCGACTACGTCGGTGACACCAAGACCCTCGACGTGCACGTCAAGCGGCTGCGTTCCAAGATCGAGCCGGAGCCGTCCGCACCGCGCTTCATCGTCACCGTGCGGGGTCTCGGCTACAAGTTCGAGCCCTGATCGGCGTACGCGCCGAGGGGCCGCGCGGCCCCTCGGCCGGTCAGGCGCCGTCGGCGGGATGCGGGGCCACCATGCCCTGCCGGCCGCGCGCCCCGCACACCTCGGCCAGTTTCGCGTACGCGGGCGCGCCGATGAGCGCGGTCAGCTCCGGGCCGTAGGACACGTACATCGGTTCGGAGCCGACGTGCGCGTCCGTGGAGGAGGTGCACCACCAGTCCAGGTCGTGCCCGCCGGCGCCCCAGCCCCGCCGGTCGAACTCGGACAGCGTGGAGACCAGCACCTTCGTGTTGTCCGGCCGCTTGACCCACTCCTGGTCGCGGCGGATCGGCAGCTGCCAGCAGACGTCCGGCTTGTATTCCAGCGGGTGCACCCCGTCGCGCAGCGCCTGACCGTGCAGGGCACAACCGGCGCCGCCCGGGAAGTCGGCGTCGTTGAGAAAGACGCAGGGGCCGTCCTCGCCCTGGGTGGCGGTCCGGCGGGCGGGGTTCTCGCCGTCGATGGTGTCGTTCTCGGTCCAGTTCTTGAATCCGCGCCGGAAGTGCTGCCACGTCGCCGGGGTCAGCCGCTTGGCCGCGGCCCGGACCCGCTGCTCGTCGTCGGAGTCGGTGAAGAACGCGCCGTGCGAGCAGCAGCCGTCGGCGGCCCGGCCCGCGACGATGCCGTGGCAACCGCGGCCGAAGATGCACGTCCACCGGGACAGCAGCCACGTCAGGTCGGCCCGGACAAGGTGGTTCTCGTCCGCCGGGTCGGCGAACTCGATCCACTCCCGGGGAAAGTCCAGCGGCACCTCGCGACTGCGCGGGTCCCCCGGGTCGTCCACCAGCACGCGGAGTTCGATCTGGCTCGTCACCCGGCCCAGCGTACGCGCGGTGCCCGCCATGGTCCGCCGAGCCGCGCAAACAGAATGGCCCTAGTGTCTTCAGCATGCGACTGGGTGTCCTCGACGTGGGTTCCAACACGGTGCACCTGCTGGTGGTCGACGCCCATCACGGCGCGCACCCCTGGCCGGCGCACTCGGAGAAGGTGGTGCTGCGGCTGGCCGAGCAGATCGGCCCGGACGGCGCGCTCACCGAGCCCGGCGCGGACGGCCTGGTCAAGGCGGTCGGCATGGCCAGGGCGGCGGCCGCGGGGCTGGGCGCCGAGGACCTGATCGCGTTCGCCACCTCCGCCGTCCGGGACGCCACCAACGCCGCCGACGTGCTGGCGAGGGTCCGGGAGGAGGCGGGCGTACGCCTGGAGGTGCTCCCCGGGGCGGACGAGGCGCGGCTGACCTTCCTCGCGGTGCGGCGCTGGTTCGGCTGGTCAGCCGGTCGGCTGCTGGTGCTGGACATCGGCGGCGGCTCGCTGGAGATCGCGGCCGGCATCGACGAGGATCCGGCCGTCGCGGTGTCGCTGCCGCTCGGCGCCGGCCGGCTGACCCGGGACCGCCTCCGGGTGGATCCCGGCAGCGCGGCGCCGCCGTCGGCGGAGGTCGTCGACGAGCTGCGGGCGTACGTCGACGAGCTGCTGGAGCCGGTGGTCGCGCAGATGACCGAGGTGGGCTGGGAACGGCCGGTGGCCACCTCGAAGACCTTCCGGACGCTGGCCCGGCTGGCCGGTGCCGCGCCCTCCGGCGCCGGCCTGTGGGCGCCCCGCCGGCTGACCCGCGCCGGGCTGCGGCAGGTGCTCGGGTTCATCCGGCACATCCCACCCGCCCAACTCGTCGAGTTGGAGGGGGTGAGCGCCGGCCGGGCCCACCAACTGCTCGCCGGGGCGGTCGTCGCCGAGGCGGTGCTGCGCCGGCTGGACGTGGACGCGCTGGACATCTGCCCGTGGGCGCTGCGCGAGGGTGTGATCCTGCGCCGCCTCGACCAGCTCGGTCCCGTGTGAGCGCGAGGAGTGAGCTTGCGAGCCCCGCAGTCGCGAACGAAGAGTGGCCCGGTGTGAGCGCGAGGAGTGAGCTTGCGAGCCCCGCAGTCGCGAACGAAGAGTGGCCCGGTGTGATCTGGGCGGTTTGCGGCCTCTCGTCACGAGGTGTCGGCAGACCCCGGTTACCCTCGATGGTGTGACTTCCCGCGTCCCGGTGCTCCTGTCCACGTCCTCGGTGTTCCCTGAACGCACCGCGGCGGCGTTCCAGCTGGCCGCGGCACTCGGCTACGACGGCCTCGAGGTGATGGTCTGGACGGACGCCGTCAGCCAGGACACGGGCGCGCTGCGCGGGCTCTCCGAGCACTACGGCGTTCCGGTTCTCTCCGTGCACGCCCCGTGCCTCCTGGTGACGCAGCGGGTGTGGAGCCCCGACCCGTGGGAGCGGCTGCGCAGGTCCGCGGAGCTGGCGGCGACCCTCGGGGCGCCCACCGTGGTGGTGCACCCGCCGTTCACCTGGCAGCGGGACTATGCACGCAACTTCGCCGACGGGCTGGCCACGATCGCCGCCGAGTACCCGGACCTGCGCTTCCCGGTGGAGAACATGTACCCGGTCCGGATGGCCGGCCGCCAGTTCGTGCCGTACGTGCCGGGCTGGGACCCGACCGAGACCGGCTACCCCTCCTACACGCTCGACCTGTCGCACTGCGCGGCCTCGCACACGGACGCGCTGGCGATGGCCGACCGGATGGGCGGCAACCTGGCCCACGTGCACCTCGGTGACGGCACCGGCGAGGGCCGCGACGAGCACCTGGTGCCGGGGCGCGGCAACCAGCCCTGCGGCGCCCTGCTCTCCTCGCTGGCCGGGCGCGGCTTCACCGGCTCGGTCGCCGTGGAGGTCACCACGCGGGGAGCGAAGAGCCGCGCCGTGCGGGAGGCGGACCTGCGGGAGGCGCTGGCGTTCGCCCGTCAGCACCTGGGCACCCCGTCCCCGGTCGACGCCTGAACGCCGACCGGGTCGGGCGTCAGACGACCGTGGTGAGGGATTCCTTGCTGGTCGCGCTGGTCTGCTCGCCGATCGCCGCGCGCTTGCGGGCGCGGTGGGCGGCCACGTGCGACCGGGTGGCGCAGCGCTCCGAGCAGAACCGCCGGCAACAGTTGGACGAGGTGTCCAGGTAGACGTTGCCGCAGCGTTCGTCGGCGCACACGCCGAACCGGGTGCTGCCGTACTCGCAGAGCCAGACCGACAGCCCCCAGACCGCGCCGGCCAGGTATTCGGCGCTCACCGAGGCGCCCCGGCTGGTGACGTGCATGTGCCAGTCGTTGGAGTCGTGCCCGGAGATGCGGGGCTGCACCGGGAAGGCCTCCAGCAGCGCGTTGAGCTCGGTCACCGCCTGGCCGTCCCGCCCGGAGGTGCCGTACTCGAAGACGTCGCGCAGCCGCTTCTGCGCCCGCCGGAATGTCGCGAGGTCCCGCTCTGCCACCTCGTCGTGCATCCACGCAGTTTCGTCGGAAAAAAGGGCCCGCAGGTCGTCGAGGTCGTCCAGACGGGCGTTGACGAGGTCAACGCCGGTCCGGGCGTACGCGTCGAAGTTCACGCCTCCAACGGTAGACGACTCAACAGGTTCGTGGTGCGTCGATGTAGTGCGGCAGGAACCGCGCGTAGCCGTCGGTGATGAGGCTCGCGCTCTCACGCAGGCCCACCCCGGCCGACTCGCCGTCGACGATCCAGCTGCCCACCACCAACCGGTTACCGGCGAATTCCGGCAGCGCCCGGAACTCCTGGTAGCACCAGCCCTCGTCGCCGTAGATCCCCGGATTGGTGATCTCGGTGTCGCCCGTGACGATCCGCACCGAGCCGCCCTCCCGGCCGAGCAGCGGCTTGGCCACGTACTCCGGCATCCCGCGCGGCGAGTCGAGGTAGGCCGGCAGCAGCAGCTCGTGCCCGGGATACAGCTCCCAGAGCACGGCGAGCAGCGCCTTGTTCGACAGGAGCAGCTTCCACGCCGGCTCGATCCAGGTCGTCGGGGTGCCCGGCTCCACCGCCTTCGGCCCGTACGGCTCCGCGAGCATCCACTCCCAGGGATAGAGCTTGAAGCAGGTGGTGATCGGGCGGTCCGCCGCATCGACGAAGCGCCGGCCGTCCCAGCCGACCTGCTGGATCGGCTGGAGCGTGACCTCCAGCCCCGCCTGGCGGGCGGTCTCGGCGAGGTAGCCGGCGGTCATGTGGTCCTCGCCGGATTCCTCCTCGTTCGACCAGAGCACGTGCACCCGGCGGTCGTGCAGCCCGGCCCCGATCTTGGCCCAGGCGCCGACGAGCCGCTCGTGCAGGCTGTTCCACTGGTCCAGCTCCGGCCGGGTGTGCTCCAGCCAGTACCACTGGACGATGCTCGCCTCGACCAGCGCGGTGGGGGTGTCGGCGTTGTATTCCAGCAGCTTGGGGGGCCAACTGCCGTCGTAGGCGAGGTCGAAGCGGCCGTAGAGGGTCGGCGGCGTCTCGCGCAGCGACCGGGCCACGGCCTCGGCCGCCCAGGCCGGGATGCCGAAGTCGGCGTAGCGCTCGCGGGCGACGACGTGCTCGGCGGCGGCCACCGACATCCGGTGCAGCTCCTCGGTCGCCTCCTCCAGCCGCAGCACCTCCTCCAGCTCGAACGCGTACGCGGCGGTCTCGTCCCAGTACGACATGATGCCGCCGTCGGGCAGCTCGGTGTCGACGTAGACCAGGCCCTGGGCGCGGATGGTGGCGTCCCAGTCCGGGCGGGGGGTGACCGTCTCCCGACGCACCTCAGCCGCCGCAGGAGGCGAGATGGGTGCCGAAGCCGCCCCGGTCGGGCACGGCCGCGGCGGCCGGCTCCGGTGCGGTGCGCGTGGCGGAGACCTGGGGCGCCCGCAGCGCCAGGGCCACCGTCTCGCCGCCGCCCACCGGGCCGAGGGCGCAGTCGTCATCGTCGTCGTCCGAGGTCATGTTGCAGCCGGAGAGGGTGAGCGCGAGGACGGTGAGCGCGCCGAGCTGCACGGAGGCCGACCGGAGCCGGCGGCGGGGGCGAGGTTCCACGTCATCGTTGTAGCGGATGCGGGCCACCTGCGTCCCCCCACGGGTCGGGCCTGTGATGCGGTTGGGACCTGGGCCCGGTGCCGGGGCCGCTGCCCCGCGCGGTGCCACCGGTGGGCGTTACGCTCGGTCCATGCTCCGTTCCGTCATCCTCGCCGCCTCCCGGTCACCCCAGGTCGAGCGGCTCGTCGCGACGGCCCCGTTCACCCGGGACCTCGTCCGCCGGTTCGTCGCCGGCGCCAAGACCGACGACGCGTTGCGCGCGACCCGCGAACTCGTCGACGCCGGTCTCGCGGTCACCCTCGACAACCTCGGCGAGGACACCGTCACCCCCGAGCAGGCCACCGCCACCAGGGACGAGTACGTCAGGCTGCTGAAGCTGCTCTCCGGCGCGGGGCTCACCCCGGCGGCCGAGGTGAGCGTGAAGCTCTCGGCGCTCGGCCAGATGTTCGACGAGCAGCTCGCCCTCGACAACGCGCGGGCGATCTGCCTCGCCGCCGAGGAGGCGGGCACGACGGTCACGCTGGACATGGAGGACCACACCACCACCGACTCGACCCTGGACATCCTCGCCAAGCTGCGCAAGGACCACCCGGCCACGGGCGCGGTGCTCCAGGCGTACCTGCGGCGGACCGAGTCGGACTGCCGGGAGCTGGCCACGGCGGGTTCCCGGGTGCGGCTGTGCAAGGGCGCGTACAAGGAGCCGGAGTCGGTGGCCTACCAGTCCGCCCGCGAGGTGGACAAGTCCTACGTCCGCTGTCTGAACATCCTGCTCTCCGGCGACGGCTACCCGATGCTGGCGACCCACGATCCCCGCCTGATCGCCATCGGCGAGGACCGGGCCCGCTGGTTCGACCGTGGCCCCGAGCGGTTCGAGTTCCAGATGCTCTACGGCATCCGGCCCGAGGAACAGGCCCGGCTGGCCGGCGAGGGCTACACGGTGCGGACCTACCTGCCCTACGGCGAGGACTGGTACGGCTACCTGATGCGCCGCCTCGCCGAGCGCCCCTCGAACCTGGCCTTCTTTGGCCGCGCCGTGCTGTCCAAGAAGTGAGTCAGCCGTTCGACCAGCCCCGGGTGCTCAGCACCAGGCGGTAGCCGTCCGGATCGGCCACCGTGACCCCCCAGCGGTCCCAGTACGGGCCGGCGGAGACCCGCGTCCCGCCGGCCCGTTCCAGTTCCCGCACCAGCTCGTCGTCGACGGGGCCGTCGAGGTACAGCACCAGCAGGTCCTCGGCGGTCGGCGTCGGCGTGACGGTGAGCTGCTCGCCGCCGACGAGTTCCAGGTGCCAGTGCTCGCCCGGTCGGCCCACCATGAGCAGGTCGTGCTCGCCGGGCGCCCCTGCGGTGGAGCGCCAGAGCACGTCGAGACCGAGCCCGCCGACCCAGAAGCGTTCGGCCGCCGCCAGGTCACGACTCGGACGGGCGATCCGCAGGTGCGGCACGGCGGTACGGGAAAGCGGCATGGGTCGATCCTGCGACCTGAAGCCGGATAGAGGTCAACACCTGCCCTCGCACCCGCCGCACCCGCTGGGCATCCCGACCGCACCCGCTGCGCATGCCGACCGCACCCGCTGCGCATGCCGACCGCACCCGCTGCGCATGCCGACTACACCCGCTGCGCATGCCGACTACTTCCAGGAAAGTGTGGGCTTCTGTGCTGAGGAGGGGACTACTTCCAGGAAGTAGCGTGATCATGGCGCCGGCGCCGGCGCCGGCGCCGGCGCCGTCGTCGAGGGCTCGGGCGCGGGCACGGGTTCGGTGGGATGGGTGGACGTAGGCTTCGGCGGGTGACTGAGGGGCAGCCCGGGGACGACGGCGTGCCGGAGACGGACGTGGCATCGGCCGCAGGGGCAGGGCAGGTTGAGGGCAGGAACGAATTCGGTCTGCCAGGTCCTGCGGAACCGGCCGTGCCGGCGGAAACCACCCTCCCTGCGGAGCCGGCCGAGCCCGCGGAGCCGGCCGAGCCCGCGGAGCCGGCCGAGCCCGCCGAGCCGGCCGAGCCTGCGGAGCCGGTCGTGCCGGTCGTGCCCGCCGTGCCCGCCGTGCCCGCCGAGCCCGCCGAGCCCGTCGTGGCGGCGGCGCTGGCCGGGCCCGTCGTGTCGATGAAGGCGCCGGCCGGGCCTGTCGTGCCGACCAAACCTGCGGCGTCGGCCGCCACTGCGGGTCCGGCCGCCGGAACTGTTTCCGCCGCCTCGGAGGATTCTACCGTTCCCGTGGGTTCGGCTGCCTCAGCGGGTTCGGATGGCCGGGCTGATCCGACCGCACTGGCCCCTGCGCCTGGTTCGGTCCCTTCGGCCGACCCGGGCGCTGTCGCCGTCCCGGCCGTTGCCGCCGCCTCGGCCGTTGCCGCCGCCCCGGGCGCTGTCGCCGCGTTGGCCGATGCTGCGGGGCCTGGTTCGCCGTACCACCCTGCCGGCCCCGGTCAGGCCGTGACGGGCGGTCAGCGGCCGGCGCGGCGGCTCCGGCCGCTGTGGGTGGCGCTGGCGGCGGTCGTGGTGCTGCTGGCCTGCGGCGTACCCACGGCGCTGGTGGCCGGCCTGGTGCGCGCCGATGACCCGCGCGCCCCGGGATCGTCCGCCGGCCGGGCCGAGGATCCCGCCGCCGAGGCCGCCCGCCGGCTCGGTGAGCGCATGGTGGCGGAACTGGCGCGGCAGTCCGCCGCACTGCTCGGCGGGGACCGGGCCGGGTTCCTGGCGGTCGCGGAGCCGGTCGCGCATCCGGAACTGCGTCGCCGGTACGCCGCGCTGCGCGCCCTGCGGGTGACCGCCTGGCAGGCCGACGCGAACGGCCTGCCAGCTCCCGTCGAGGGCCGGGCCGGCGAGTGGCGGCTGCCGGTCGAGTTCCGCTACTGCTTCGTCGCGCCGGGCTGCCGCACCAGCCGGGTGTTGACCGAGACTCGCTGGCGGGAGGGGGAGCGGCCCCGGTTGCTCGCCGTGGAACCGTCCCGTTCCGCGGCGACCGGCACCCGGCCGTGGGAGGTGAGCGAGATGGCTGTCGCTGTCGGCCCGCGTACGCTCGTGGCCACCACTCCCGCCCTGCGCAAGAAGCTGCCCGGTCTGCTCGCCCAGGCCGAGGCCGCCGCCAGGATCGCCGACACGTACGCCGTCGACGGCCGTACGCCGGACCGGTACCGGATCTTCTACGCGGGCCGGGGCGAGTGGCAACGCTGGTACGGCGGCGGCCGGCCGAAGTGGACCGGCGGGTACGCGGTCACGGTCGGCGGCGGCCACCACGAGGTGGTGCTCAACGCGGACGGACTCGTCACCGGGGCAGTCGACGACCTGCTCCGGCACGAGCTGACCCACGCCGCCACCCTGCCCGAGCGGGGCTACCCGGGCAAGGGCACCTGGTGGCTGGTGGAGGGGCTGGCCGAGTACGCGGGCGCCGACGGGGCGCCGATCGACCGGTACGCCGGGCTGGCCGAGGTGCGGCGCCTGCTCGGCGGCGGCTGGGACGGCCGGCTCGACAGCCTCGGCGCGGCCGACGACGCTCCGGCCGACCGGGTCAGTGCCAGTTACGGCGTCTCCTATCTGGCGGTGCGGCACCTGATCGACAGGTTCGGCCCGGAGCGGCTGCTCGCCTTCTTCGCGGCCGTCGTACACGAGCGCGTTCCGGTGGACCAGGCCGCCGAGCGCACTCTCGACGAGCCGTGGTCCGCCCTGCACGACGAGTGCGTCGGGTACGTCCGCGCCGTGGTCGCCTGACCGGCGGCCCCACGGCAACCTGGGCACGCGGCGACCCCGGGGCGACCGCGACCCTGGGCAACGCGGCGACCTGAGCCGACAGGACGACCCGGGCCGACTGCGACCGACCTGGGGCGACGGCGTTCATGATCGACCGCTGTCGGCTGGCGGGAGCCGACCTGACACACTGGTGCCCGCTCCCAGCGCGGAGCCCCGGTCCGCGTCCGGAAGCGGCCCGGGGCACCCGCCCGGTGGCTCCGGTGGCGCCACCGGAGCCACCGGGCGCCTTCCGCGACAGGAGGGGCGCCGGGGGCTCTCCCCAGGACAGGACGGGCACCGGGCGCAACAGGTTCGGTGCGGACGTAACCGGTCGAGTGGACGCCGGTGCGAATTATGATCAGTTGCACGAAGGGATCGCGCCGGTCACAGCCGTCCCGCTACCGTACTGGTAACACGCGCGTCGCCGGTCCGGGCGGACGAATCCGTCCGGTGGCACGCGCCGGGCATGGGATTGGTCGGTGAGCCATGGCCGGGTCGCAGTCCGACGGTCGGCTGTCGGAGGTCAAGTTCCTGACCGTCGCCGAGGTGGCGACGGTCATGCGGGTGTCGAAGATGACCGTCTATCGCCTGGTGCACAGCGGTGAGCTCACCGCCGTGCGGGTGGGCCGGTCGTTCCGGGTGCCCGAACACGCGGTGCACGAATACCTGCGCGGCGCCTTTCAGGAAACCGCCTGATCCCTCCGCCGGCCACCGGCCGAGTGCGACGTAACGGGCATCGACGGGGGCGCGTTGGTCCTGCTGACGCTCTCCGGCTACCCTGGAGCCCGACCGTGACCGCAGGTGCGCCCCGCCGCATTCCCCGCTGGCCCGGTCCATTGTCCGCAAGCGGTCGCCGACGCCACGGGAGTGTGGCGTCTTCCGGTCGCCCCGCACGTTGCATCGAAAGGCTGTCGTATGGGCTCGGTGGTCAAGAAGCGCCGCAAGCGCATGGCTAAGAAGAAGCACCGCAAGCTGCTGCGCAAGACCCGCGTCCAGCGTCGCCGTCTCGGCAAGTGACCGGGGCCGGGTCCCGACCCGGCACCCGTCGTCACTTGCCAACTGTCGACCTCCGGAGGCTCAGGTGATCAGGCCGTGGATGTCCCGGCTCGATCCGGCCTGCCGGGGGAGGTGCACGACATGACCCCCGGTGGCACCCCAGGTGCCCCGGGGGTCGTCGTCGTGACCGGGGTCAGCCGCTACCTCGGCGCGCACGTCGCCGCCCGGCTCGCCGCCGACCCGCGCATCGAGCGGGTCATCGGCGTGGACCCGGCGGAGCCCGCCACCGAGTTCGCCGACCTGCTCGACCGGGTCGAGCGTGTCCGCGTCGACGCCGGCTCGCTCGGCGGCCTCCTCGGCGACCTCGACGTCGATGCCGTGGTCCACGTCGCCCTGGTCACCGCGCCGGATCCGCAGCAGGGCGGTCGCTCGGCGATGAAGGAGCAGAACGTCATCGGCACGATGCAGCTCCTCGCCGCCTGCCAGCGCGCCCCCCGGCTGCGCAAGCTCGTGGTTCGTTCCTCGACGGCCGCCTACGGGGCGTCCTTCCGGGACCCGGCGGTCTTCACCGAGGAGACCGAGCCGCGTGAGGTGCCGCGCGGCGGCTTCGGCCGCGACATCCTCGACATCGAGGGGTACGTCCGCGGCTTCCGTCGCCGCCGGCCCGACGTCACCGCGACCGTGCTGCGCTTCGCGCCGTTCATCGGCTCGACCGCCGACACCACCCTCACCCGCTACTTCTCCCAGCCGGTGGTGCCCACCGTGTTCGGGCGCGACCCCCGGTTGCAGTTCCTGCACTTCGACGACGCGCTGGAGGTGCTGCACCGGTCGGTCGTCGAGGACCACCAGGGCACCTACAACGTGGCCGGCCCCGGCGTCCTCTCGCTCTCCCAGGCGATCCGCCGGGCCGGCCGGGTCGCCGTCCCGGTGCTGGAGCCCGGCCTGTCCAGCGCCGCCGCGATCGCGCGCAGCCTCGGCTTCGGCCGCTACGGCCTGGACCAGGTCGACCTCTTCGTGCACGGCCGGGTCGTCGACACCAGCCGCCTTGAGCGGGAGTACGGCTTCACGCCCCGTTCCACCGCCGCCGCCTTCGACGACTTCATCCGCGCCCACCACGGCGGGATCGTGCTGCACCGGGACCAGCTCGCCGCCGCGGAGCAGCTCGTGCTCGACGGGATCCGGCAGGTCCGGTCGGTCGTACAGGAGGACTCGTGAGCGGGCCGGAGGAACGGCGCGACCGTCGCTACGACGTACCACTGATCGTGGCCGCGCCGGACGCGGAGCCCGCGCGCGCGAACGGCCACCACCCCGTTCCGGCCGACGAGCCCGACACCTCCGCCACGGACGAGACGGTCACGGGTGCCGCGCCGGCCCCGGTGGCCGGGCCGGCGGTGGCCGACCGGCCGGGCGACCACTGGGACCGCAAGGTCGCCAAGGGCCTGGCGTTCCTGCGCCGTCGGCTCTCCGGCGACTACGAGGTCGACGAGTTCGGCTTCGACCCCGACATCACGGAGGCGGTCTTCCACCCGCTGCTGCGGGTGCTCTACCGGGACTGGTTCCGCACCGAGGTGACCGGCCTGGAGCACGTGCCCACCCAGGGCGCGGGCCTGGTCGTGGGCAACCACTCCGGCACCGTGGCGCTGGACGCGCTGATCCTCTCGACCGCCCTGCACGACCAGCACCCGGCCCACCGCTACCTGCGGCTGCTCGGCGCCGACCTGGTCTTCCGGATGCCGGTGGTCTCCGAGATCGCCCGCAAGACGGGCGGGACGGTCGCCTGCAACCCGGACGCCGAGCGGCTGCTCGGCGGCGGCGAACTGGTCGGCGTGTTCCCCGAGGGATTCAAGGGCATCGGCAAGCTCTACTCCGAGCGCTACAAGCTGCAACGCTTCGGCCGGGGCGGGTTCGTCTCGGCGGCGCTGCGTACCGGCACCCCGATCGTGCCGGTCGCCATCGTCGGCGGCGAGGAGACATATCCGATGCTCGCCGACATCAAGCCGCTGGCACGGCTGCTCAAGCTGCCCTACTTCCCGGTCACGCCGACCTTCCCCGTGCTGGGACCGCTGGGCATGGTGCCGCTGCCGAGCAAGTGGCTGATCGAGTTCTGCCCGCCGATCCCGACCGCGCACCTGACGGACTCCGCCGACGACCCGCTTGTCGTCTTCAACCTCGCGGACCAGGTGCGGGAGACCATCCAGCAGACCCTGCACCAGCTCCTGGAGCGGCGCCCGGACCCGTTCGGCCCGTGACGCGGGAGACCGGTGCGGTCAGCCGTCGCGCCGGCGCCGGTGCAGCGCCAGCCCGGCCGTGACCGCCCCGGCGACCAGGCCGGCGGCCGCGGTGGACGGCAGGGCGATCTT
The DNA here is from genome assembly GCF_040643815.1 of Micromonospora sp. NPDC047074. Taxonomy (NCBI): domain Bacteria; kingdom Bacillati; phylum Actinomycetota; class Actinomycetes; order Micromonosporales; family Micromonosporaceae; genus Micromonospora; species Micromonospora sp. NPDC047074. The sequence goes on along the minus strand of NZ_JBEYVB010000006.1, from coordinate 179,978 downwards.
GACGGCCCGGCGCCCGGTGCGGAAGTCGCGTACGTCCCAGCCGCGCCGCCGGGCCTCCTTGAGCAGGGCCCCGTCCGGATTGACCGCCACGCCCCGGCCCACCAGGGAGAGCAGCGGCAGGTCGTTGTACGAGTCGCTGTAGGCGGTGCAGCGGCCGAGGTCCAGCCCTTCGACCGCGGCGAGCTGGGTGACCGCCTCGGCCTTGGCCGGGCCGTGCATCAGGTCGCCGACCAGCCGACCGGTGTACGCGCCGTCGACGATCTCGGCCACCGTGCCGATCGCGCCGGTCAGGCCCAACCGGGCGGCGATCACCCTGCCGATCTCCACCGGGGCGGCACTGACCAGCCAGACCCGCTCGCCGGTGTCCAGGTGGCGCTGGGCCAGCTGGCGGGTTCCGCCCCAGATCCGGGGCGCCATCAGCTCGTCGAAGATCTCCTCCGCGAGGCGCTCCACGTCGTCCACCCGCCAGCCCTCGACGAAGGCGAGGGCGGCCGCCTTGGCCTGCGACATGTCCCCGGCGTGCTCGGTGGCGAGCAGTCGGAACCGCAGTTGCTGCCAGCCGAACCGGGCCAGGTCGGCCGTGGTGAAGTAGTTGCGCGCGGCGAGGCCCCGGGCGAACCAGTAGATCGAGGCGCCCCGCATCATCGTGTTGTCGACGTCGAAGAAGGCCGCCGCGGTCGGATCCGGTTCCGGGGGAGCCGGGGGCGTCAGGCCGGTCTCCGCCCAGCCGGCGGTGTGACCGTGGGCGTCGGTGCTGACCGTCACCTTCCGGCTGCGGGCCACGCGACCTCCCTCCGCTCGACCGGCGCGGCGTGTGCCTCTCGCGAGGGTATCCGGAGCCCGGTGCCTGGCCTGGTGCCTCGGCTTGGCTCCCGGCCGGGCCCTTGGCCAATCCGCGCTGTCGAGCTGCCCCATGTGTGGGACCACCGCCGAGCGCGTTCCCGCGCCTCGCATGGCGCCGAGGGACCCGGTCCAGACCTGTCGACTGCCCCGTCCCGTGGGGGCAGGTCGACAGCGCCGCGCCAGCGACGCCGGGCTGCCCGGCCGGCGGGCCTTCGACTTCCAGGCCGCCGGACCCTGCCGGCGGTAGCGGCCAGCAGGAACGGTCAGCGGTCGCCGGGGCAGGTGCCCGGGGTCGGGCCGAGGGTGTCACTGCCGCCCGGGGCGGGCAGGCCGCAGGCGATCGCGGCGCGCAGCGCGTCGGAGCGCTTGCGGACCGCGTCGAGCAGGGCGAGCGAGCGGCGGACCCGGTCGCGGTCGGCCCGGGTGGCGTCGTCGAGGAGGCCGCTGACCGCGCGCCGTTGACCGGTGAGGAAGGAGTTGACCGCGTCCAGCGCCGCCGGGTCCGAGCGCTGCGTCGCGGCGATCGTCAGCAGTCGTACGCCCTGGCGGGTGTCGGCGTCCATGTCGTCCAGCACGGCGCTGAACCCGTCCTCGTCCCCGCGCAACGAGGCGGCCTCGGCCAGCCGGGTCCGGGCGAAGTCCAGGAACAGCTGACCCTTGCTGACGTCCGAGCCGGTCAGCGCGAGCTGGGCACGTTCGGTGGAGCGTTTCATGCCGTACAGCGCGTCGCCGGGGACCGCGTTCTCACTGGCGGCCGAGATGCCGGAGAGGGCGACGGCGCCGGCCGCGATGCCCACCAGGATGGCGCCGCGGGCGCGGGCCCGGCGGGCGGTCACCGCCGGCAGCAGCCGGTTGCGGCCGGTGTCGGCGGCGGATCGCCGGGACGCCGGCTCGGTCGTGGCGGCTGCCGGGGCACCGATGCCCTCGCGTTCAACGGTCGCCACCAGCATGGCGCGCAGCCCGGTGCGGAACTCCGCGTCCACCTCCACGGTGGGCGGGGCCGCCTGGAGACGCTGCCCGACCGCGACGAGCGCGGTCAACTGGTCGTCGGCCCGGGACCGGACGTGGTGCCGCCGACCCCCGTTGGCCTCGTCGAGAAGCTGCGCGAAGCGCTCCGCGCGCCGACGGGAGAAGAGGTTGTTCTCCACCGCGGGCGCCTCCTCTCGCTGGTCGCGGCCGGTCGGCCGCTGTCGTCACCAGCGACCGGTGCCGGCGTGACACCACGGACGAGGGCCGTGGCCGGCCACACTGCCGGACCTCCGGGGCCCGGGAGTACCGGGACTACCACCGGTCGCACCCGGAGAAACGGTCCGCACCGGGCATGGGTTACGGGGACGACGGAGGCGAAATTACGCAAAGTAAGCGCGGTCACGGGACGATAACGACGCTGAGCTGCGCGTTTGTATCGATCGATGAGTGACAGTCGCGTGCACGGGACTACGACTGGAAGCCGTCCGGCAGCAGCCGCGCCAACGCTCGTACCGCGCGGTACTGCAGAGCCTTGATGGCGCCCTCGTTCTTGCCCATCGCGCGGGCCGTCTCGGCCACGGAGAAGCCCTGCAGGAACCGCAGCACGATGCACTCCTGCTGCTCCGGGTTGAGCTGCTTGACCGCGCCGAGCAGGGCGACGTTGGTGATGTGCTCGACGACGGCCGCCTCCGGGCTGCCCTCCGGGCCCCGGTCCTCGCGGTCGGCGTCCAGGACGTCCCCGGTGGTGACCTCCAGCCGGTAACGGCCGGACTTGAAATGGTCGGCCACCAGGTTGCGGGCGATGGTGACCAGCCATGCGCCCAGGTCACGCCCCTGCCAGGTGAAGCTGCCGATCCGCTTGAGGGCGCGCAGGAAGGTGTCGGAGGTGAGGTCCTCGGCGAGTTGGCGGTTGCCCACCCGGAAGTAGACGAACCGGAAAACGGTGTCGACGTACCGGTCGTAGATCAGCCCGAACGCCTCGGACTCGCCGGCTTGGGCGCGCTCGACCAGCCCCCAGACCTCGGTCGCGGGGTCGGAGGGGTCCGGACGGCTGGGGAAGCCCGTCGAGGTGTTGACCGGTGCGGCGGCGGTCGCCGGCACCGCCGGCAGTACGGCCGTCTCCGTGCCCGACTCGTCGGGTGTCATGGCTGGCTCCGTGGTGCGGCGGCCCTGCACCGGCATGGTGGGCCTGGCGGGGACCGCGACCCGTCCGCCGGCCGGCTTCGCGTTGCCTCCCGGCGTCGCGGTGCGGGCCGGCGGCTCGTTGGGGTGCGGCCGGTTGCGGGGCGGGCTCAACGCGCCGTCCCCCCGGACGGCGAGGCTGCCCGTGTCGTCCAGCGGGCTCCGGGCGGCGGGCCGCTCGTTGACCGCGGCGCGGATCGCCGGGTTGGTCAGGCCGGCCGGCCGGTCCGCGTATCCGAAGGTGGTCACCGCGCCGCCTCCGTCCTGCCGGCCGGCGCCGCCGGTCGGCGCGTCGCCGATGCGGCCCGGCCGGCGCGGCCGGGCAGGGCTGGCTCGGGGTGTGCCGACGGGCGGCAGATCCCCTTGAGGTGCTGGTCCAATGCGCTCACAGGCACGGGGGCCTCCTCGGGCTGAGGGGTGTCGACTCACGGCAAATGGGGTGAGCCGACCCGAGTGATGATAGGGCCAACGTCACCCGCGCGTGGCAAGTCCGTTACACAGGGCGGAAGTATTTCCCGCTGTGTCGCACCGCTGGCGGACCGGTTGTCCGTCGTGGGCGGTTGACTTTCGGATTACGCCGTGTTTGCGAAGAGAATTCCAGGTCAGCCGCGCTTCGCTGGATCGCCGGGCGGCCGGCGGCGCGGGTGTCGACTGGGGACCGGCCGGCGTGCCCGACGCACGTAGCCGTACCCCGACGTGTCCTGTCGGCGGGACCGACCACGTCTCGCCGGCGCGTCCCGCTCGTCCTGTCGACGGGACTTTCCTGAATCGACGTTCCCGCCGACCCCCGATGGCCGACCGCAGCCGGTGGGCATGGCCCACGGGCCCCGCGCTGTGCCAGACTCAGCCACCGTGCAGGACGCAACCGACAGCTCCGCGCCGACCCTCGTCGAGCGGCTCCACCAGGCGGCCGACGCCCACGGCGACCGGCCCGCGCTGCACTGGCGCGACCGGACCCTGACCTGGGCCGAACTGGACGCCGCGGTGACCGCCACCGCGTACGCCCTGGCGGCCCTGACCGGGACGCCGCCGACCGGGCCCCGCCCGACGCCGGGCACCGGCGCTCCCGACCGGCACCCGCCCCGGGTCGCCGTCGCGCTGGGCAACTCGCCCGACTTCGTCGTCAGCTGCCTCGCCGCGCTGCGCGCCGGGCTGGTCGCGGTGCCGGTCAACCCCGGCCTCACCGCCCCGGAACTGCGGCACGTGCTGGCCGACTCCGGCGCCTCGGTGCTGATCGGCACCGAGCGGGTCCGGGACCTGGTGGCCGGCCTCGCCGGGGAGTTGCCCGCGCTCGTCGCCGTGCACACCGCCCCGCCGGTGGCCCAGGGCGGCCATCCGCTGCCCGACCGGGGCGGCGACGACCTGGCACTGCTGCTCTACACCTCCGGCACCGAGGGCCGGCCGAAGGGCGCGATGCTGACGCACCGGGCGCTGGCGGCGAACCACGAGCAGGTCGGCCGGATCGACCCGCCGGTCGTCGGCCCGGACGACACCGTGCTGCTGGCGCTGCCGCTGTTCCACGCGTACGGGCTGAACGCCGGGCTCGGCGCGGTCGTCCACCATGGCGCCACCGGGGTGCTCGTCGACGCCCTCGGCCCCGACGCCGGGCTGGCCGAGATCGCCCGGTACCGGGTCACCGTGCTGGTCGGAGTACCGTCGATGGTCGCCGCCTGGTCCACGGCGGACGGCGCCACCCTCGCCGCGGCGACGGCGTCGGTGCGCGTCGTGGTCTGCGGCGCGGCGCCCCTGGAACCGGCCGACGCGGCGCGCTTCACCGAGGTCGCCGGCCGCCCGGTGCACGTCGGCTACGGCCTGACCGAGACCGCGCCGGTGCTCACCTCCACCCTGGTCGGCGGGGAGCCGAAGGCAGGCTCGATCGGCCGGCCGCTGCCCGGCGTCGAGCTGCGCCTGGTCGGCGCGGACGGGGTCGACCTCTGGCGCGACGGCGTGGCCGAGCCGGACGACGACGCCGACGAGCTGGACGTCTCCGACGTCACGCCGGGCACCGACCCGGGCCAGGTCGTGGTGCGCGGGGCGAACCTCTTCTCCGGCTACTGGCCGGACGGCCGGGGCGGCCCGGACGCCGACGGCTGGTGGGCCACCGGCGACGTGGCGTACGCCGACTCCGCCGGCGACCTCTTCCTGGTGGACCGGATCGGCGAGTTGATCCTGGTCAACGGGTTCAACGTCTACCCGCACGAGGTCGAGCTGGTGCTCTCCGCCCACCCGGGGGTGGCCGAGTCGGCGGTACTGGGTGTGCCGCACCCGCGGACCGGCGAGACTGTCCGGGCGTACGTGGTGGCGGCGCCGGGAGGCGCGGTGACCGGCGAGGAGCTGCTCGCCCACTGCGCCCGCAACCTGGCCCGGTTCAAGTGCCCGACCGCCGTCGAGTTCGTCGACGAGTTGCCGCACTCGGTGATCGGGAAGGTGCGCAAGACCCTGCTCCGGCCGGTGCCGTCCCCGGCGGCGGCCCCGGAGACCCGCCCGCCGGCCCCGGTCGGCACCAGCACGACGGAGGAGACCGATGCGTGAGCCCCGACTCACCCTGATCACCCGCCCCGGCTGCCACCTCTGCGACGACGCGAAGCTGGCACTGGACCGGGTGGTGGCGGTCACCGGCGACCGGTGGATCGAGAAGGACGTCACCGACGACGTCGAGCTGGAACGCGAGTACGGCGACCGGCTGCCGGTGGTGCTCCTCGACGGCAAGGAACACGGCTACTGGCGGGTGGAGGAGGAGCGGTTGCTGCGGGACCTGACCACGCCGCAGCTGTAGCCCCGGGCGCTATGGTGCTGCCATGACCCCGGCGCGCAACCACCTGGTGTGGGACTGGAACGGCACCCTGCTCAACGACCTGAACCTGGTGGTCGCCTGCACCAACGCCGCCTTCGCCAGCGTCGGCGGGCCCGCCGTGACCGCCGACGAGCACCGGGTGCGGTTCCGCCGGCCGATCGCCGACTACTACGCCGAGGTGCTCGGCCAGGCGGTCGACGACGAGGCGTTCGGCCGGCTCGACCGGATCTTCCACGACGCGTACCGCACGGGGTTGACGACCTGCGAGCTGGCGCACGACGCCACGGTGGCGATGGCGGCCTGGCCGGGCAGCCAGTCCCTGCTGTCGATGTGGTTCCACGACGAGCTGGTGCCGACCGTGCACACGTACGGGCTCACCGGGAACTTCGTCCGGGTGGACGGGCTGCGGGCCAGTGTCGGCGGCGACCGCAAGGCCGAGTCCCTCCGGCGGCACCTGGCCGAGCTGGGCGTGGACGGCCGGGACGTGGTGCTGATCGGCGACTCCGTCGACGACGCGGACGCCGCCGTGTCGGTGGGCGGCCGGGCCGTCCTCTACACCGGCGGGTTCACCGACCCGGCCCGGCTGCGCGCCGCCGGGCACCCGGTCGCCGACACCCTCACCGAGGCGGTGACCCTGGCGGCCACGCTGCCCTGACCGGGCCGGCCGTCATCCGCGCCAGCGGCGGGCCGGGCGTGGCTCAGCCGCGCAGGTAGGCGAGGACGGCCAGGACCCGCCGGTGCTGCTCCGTGTCGGGCGGGAGCTGGAGCTTGGTGAAGATGTTGCGGACGTGCTTCTCGACGGCGCCGTCGGTGACCACCAGGGTCCGCGCGATCGCCGTGTTGGAGCGCCCCTCGGCCATCAGCGCCAGCACCTCGCGTTCGCGCGGGGTCAGCTCGCGCAGCGGGTCGTCGCGCCGGCGCCGGGCGAAGAGCTGGCCGACCACCTCGGGGTCGAGCACGGTGCCGCCGGCGGCCACCCGGTCCAGCGCGTCGAGGAACTCGTCGATCGCGGCCACCCGGTCCTTGAGCAGGTAGCCGATCCCGCCCCCGCCGCCGCCGGTGGTGGCGAGCAGGTCGTCGGCGTACGACACCTCGACGTACTGGGAGAGGACCAGGATCGGGGTGCGGGGCACCAGCCGGCGGGCCTCCACCGCCGCCCGCAGCCCCTCGTCGGTGTGCGACGGCGGCATCCGGACGTCGACGATCGAGACCTCGGGCCGGTGGGCCACCACCGCCGCGACCAGCGCCTCCCCGTCGGCCACGGCGGCCACCACCTCGTGCCCGCGCTCGGTGAGCAGCCGGATCAGCCCTTCCCGGAGCAGCACGGCGTCGTCCGCGATCACGATCCGCATGTGCTGTTGTCTACCACGTACGGCTCACAGCGGAAGCTCGGCGTGGATCGAGGTGGGTCCGCCGGCGGGGCTGACCACGGTGAGCCGGCCCCCGGCGGCGCGGACCCGGTCGGCGATGCCGGCCAGTCCGTGCCCCTTGGCCAGGTGCGCGCCACCCTGGCCGTCGTCGCCGACGCCGACCTCCAGCCGCCCGTCGTGCCGGGCCACGGTGACCTGGCACTCGGTCGCCCGGCTGTGCTTGGCGACGTTGGTCAGCGCCTCGGCCACCACGAAGTAGGCGGTGCTCTCCACCGCCGGTTCGAGCCGGCCGGTCGGGCTGGCCAGTTCCGGGTCCACCCGCAGCTCGATCGGGATGAGGCCGCGCCCGGCGAGCGCCGCCAGGGCGCTGGGCAGGCCCCGGTCGACCAGGATCGGGGGCGCGATGCCCCGGGACAGGGCGCGCAGCTCGGCGAGCGTCTCCCGGGTCTGCGTGACCGCCTCGTCCAGGGTCCGCGCGGCGGCTTCCGGGTCGGAGGCGAGTTGCTGCCGGGCGCGGCTGAGGTCCATCGCGAGCCGCACCAGGCGCTGCTGCGGGCCGTCGTGGATGTCCCGTTCCAGCCGGCGCAGCGCGCTCGCCTCGGCGGAGACGGCGGCCCGCTTCTGCTCCTCCAGCACCGTGATCCGGTTGCGCATCTCGGCCACCCCGGTGAGCAGGGCCCGACCGAAGCTGGCCTGGAGCAACGCGCACCCGCGCGCCACGATCGGCAACGTGATCAGGAAGAACAACCCGAGCGCGGTGTGCAGCCCGATCCGGGCGATGGTCGAGTCGCCCAGGCCGAGGAGCTGGGGCAGGCCGACGTCGTCCGGCTCGCCGTGCGGCAGCGCCCAGTCGTACGCCCAGTAGAGGGTGCCGGCGACCGCGCCGGCCCACCAGGCCAGCGTGACCACGAAGGTGACGATGGCCACGATCAGCTTGAGGATGCCGTGCGCGAGGTCGAGCCAGGACTGCGCGTCGCCCATCGGCACGAGGATCCGCCGCCAGGCGCTCGCCCCGGGCTCGGGGAGCCGGTACTGCGGGCGGATCCGGGACTGGTGGAGCACGGCGGGCAGGCGGAGCCGCTCGATGTCGGCGAGACCCCGGGCGGCGTAGAGGGTGCCGCTGAGGACCGGCAGGCCGATCACCGTGACCCCCAGCCCGACCCCGGCGACCAGACCGGGCAGCAGGACGACGAAGCTGGCCAGGGCCAGCGGGAGGCCCAGCAGCACGTAGCCGGAATCCAGCAGGAGCTGTCGGGAGATGGTCGGCGCCGGTACGGGCGGGTCGGCGGCGACGGGTACGGCGGTCATGCCACGAGGCTAGGCAGTGAGTCGTGGCCCACCCCATCCCGTCGACCCGCCTCTGCGACGTAGGGCTGTCCCTACCGTGACCGATTCGTGGGCGTGGCATGGTCGCGCGATTGGTCAGAGAAGTCGTAATTGAGCAATAATCGGCGGCGGCCAGCTCCATCGCCGGCATCCGGGGTCGAGTGGTGCCGGCGAAGCCGGCTGAATCGATCTTGCGAATTGGAGGGGCTGGTGAAGCCGCGTCGCGGGCTATCAAGATCGCGATTTGTGCACGCCTTCACAAGCGCCTACTCTGTAATTCCGACGCGCCCTGCTAGCACAGCCGGCAATCTCGGTCGCCAGCGGGAGTCCCGAAACGGCCGGCCGCTGGAGTTGGCCGAGGATCGCACCGCACGGAGTCTCATGAGTCAGCACCGTCACCCTGGCGCGCCCGGTCGAGCCGGTGCCGTACCGGCGCTCCCGGACCTGCCCGAGGCGACCGTCGCACGGCTCCCCGAATACCTCCGTGCCCTGCACAACCTCGCCGAGGCCGGTCACGAGACCGTGTCCAGCGAAGGGCTGGCCAGCGCCGCCGGGGTGAACTCCGCCAAACTCCGCAAGGATCTCTCGCACCTCGGCTCGTACGGGACCCGTGGCGTCGGCTACGACGTGGCGCTGCTGGTCGACCAGATCGAGTACGTGCTCGGGCTCACCCAACGCCGGGCGGTCGCCCTGGTCGGCGTGGGTAACCTCGGTCACGCCCTGGCCGGCTACGACGGCTTCGCCAGCCGCGGTTTCCGGATCGCCGCGCTCTTCGACGCCGATCCCGCCCGGGTCGGCGAGGAGATCAGCGGGCTGGTCGTCCGGCACATCGACGAGCTGCCCCGGGTCGCCGTCGAGGAGGCCATCGCCATCGGCGTGATCGCCACCCCGGCCCCGGCCGCCCAGGCGGTGGCGGACCAGCTCGTCGCCGTCGGCGTGACGAGCATCCTGAACTTCGCCCCGTGCGTACTCTCGGTTCCGGAGGGCGTCGACGTGCGCAAGGTCGACCTCGCCATCGAGCTGCAGATCCTGTCCTTCCACGAGCATCGCAAGGCATCGCTGACCGCGCTCCCCGCCACCGGTGGGTCCGCCCTCACCGCCCTGCCCGGAGGGCTCGCGGTCACCGACACACAGGAGGCGATCGGCACGTGAAACTGCTCGTCGTCGGCGCGTCCTACCGCACCGCTCCGGTCGCCACGCTGGAGCAGCTCGCGGTCGGTCCCGCGGACCTCACCCGTACCCTGGACCGGCTGGTCGCTCAGCCGTACGTGACCGAGGCCGTGCTCGTCTCCACCTGCAACCGGGTGGAGGTCTACGCCGCCGTGTCCGGTTTCCACGGCGGCCTCGGCGACATCTGCACCGTGCTGGGCGAGCAGGCCGGGTGCCCGCCCGCCGCGCTCGCCAACCACCTCTACGTGCACTTCGACGCCGCCGCCGTGGACCACGTCTTCCGGGTCGCCGCCGGGCTCGACTCGATGGTGGTCGGGGAGGCGCAGATCCTCGGCCAGCTCCGGGACGCGTACCACTCGGCCACCGGGGCCGACACCGCCGGGCGGCTGCTGCACGAGCTGATGCAGCAGGCGCTGCGGGTCGGCAAGCGGGCCCACGCGGAGACCGGCATCGACCGGGCCGGCCAGAGCGTCGTGACCGCCGCGCTGGACCTGGCCGCCGGCCACCTCGACGGCGACCTCGCCGGCCGCCCCGCGCTGGTGGTCGGGGCGGGCGCGATGGGCTCGCTGGGCGTGGCCTCGCTGTCCCGGCTGGGCGCCGGGCCGATCGCCGTGACCAACCGGGGCGCCGACCGGGCCGTCCGGCTGGCCGAGGCGTACGGGGCCCGGGCGACGCCGATGGCGGAGCTGACCACCGTGCTCTCCACAGTGGACATCGTAGTGGCAGCCACCGCGGCGACCGAACCGGTCCTCACCCGGGAGGTCGTCACCCGGGCGCTCGCCGGGCGCGACCCCGGGCGGGGGCCGTTGGTCCTGCTCGACCTGGCCATGCCGCGCGACGTGGCGGTCGGCGTCGCCGAGCTGCCCGGCGTCGAGGTGATCGACATCGACCGGATGGCGACGCTGCTCGCCGAAGGTCCCGCCGCCACCGACGCCGCCGCCGTCGAGCGGATCGTGGCCGGCGAGGTCGAGGCCTTCCTCACCTGGCTGCGCGGGGCCGACGTGGCACCCACCGTGGCCGCCCTGCGCGGCCGCGCCGAGGACGTCGTCGGCGCCGAGCTGCGCCGGCTCGCCCAGCGCCGTCCCGACCTCACCGACGACCAGCGCGCCGAGGTCGCCCGGACGGTGCACCGGGTGGTCCAGCGGCTGCTGCACCAGCCCACCGTGCGGGTCCGCCAGCTCGCCGCCGAACCCGGGGGCGACCAGTACGCGGCACTGCTGCGGGAACTGTTCGACCTCCAGGTGCCGCAGACCTCCCCGGTCGACACCGTCCCCGACATCTCCGACGACGCCCAACCGCCGTTCGGCCTCGCCGACCTGCCGCCGTCGGCCGGCCCCGCCGACGTCCCGCCCCCCGGAGGTGAGCGATGAGCACGCCCCTGCGCCTCGGTACCCGGGGCAGCAAACTGGCGATGGCCCAGTCCGGCCACGTCGCCGAGGCCCTGACCGCCGCCACCGGCCGTCCGGTCGAGCTGGTCGAGGTGGTCACCGCCGGCGACCGCTCCTCCGCCCCGGTGCACCGGCTCGGCGTCGGTGTCTTCGTCTCCGCCCTGCGCGACGCGCTGACCGCGGGCACGATCGACTTCGCGGTGCACTCCTACAAGGACCTGCCCACCGCGGCGGCGGCCGGGCTGCACATCGCGGCGGTGCCGCCCCGGCAGGACCCGCGGGACGCGCTGGTCGCCCGGGACGGCCGGACGCTCGCCGAGCTGCCGCCGGGCGCGACCGTGGGCACGGGCGCGTTGCGCCGGATCGCCCAGCTGCACGCCCTCGGGATGCAGCTGGAGGTCACCCCGATCCGGGGCAACGTCGACAGCCGCCTCGCGCGGGTGCTCGGCCCGGAGGCGGATCTGGGCGCCGTCGTCCTGGCCCGGGCCGGGCTGGCCCGGATCGGGCGGACCGACGCGATCACCGAGACGCTCGACCCGATGCTGATGCTGCCCGCGCCCGCCCAGGGCGCGCTGGCGGTGGAGTGCCGGGTCGACGACACCGACCTGGTCGAGCTGCTCGCCGTGCTCGACCACGAACCGTCCCGAGCCGCGGTCACCGCGGAACGGGCGCTGCTGGCCACCCTGGAGGCCGGATGCTCCGCTCCGGTCGCCGCCTACGCCGTCGTCGCCGAAGGCGAGCCAACCGGCTCGGGTGCCGAGGGCGACATTGTCCAGGAGATCTACCTGCGCGGGGCGGTGATCAGTCCGGACGGTACGCGAGACCTCCGGCTGTCCCGCACCGGAACGCCCGCCGACGCGGCGGAGATCGGCAAGGCACTCGCCGCCGAACTCCTCGAACTCGGCGCCGACTCGATCCTCGGCCACGATGGACACGCCGGCCCGGGGACCCAGCAATTTGGGAGCACAGAATGACCCGCACCCGTAAGCCCGCAGGCCGCATCGCCTTCGTCGGGGCCGGTCCCGGCGACCCGGGCCTGCTGACCCGCCGGGCGCACGACGCACTGGTCGACGCCGACCAGGTGGTGTACGACCGGGGAGTCCCCGAGTCGCTGCTCGACGCCGTCCGCGCCCAGGCCAGGGACGACGCCCAGTTCACCCCGGCGGAGGGCGCGCCGGGTGACGTGGCGAAGGTGCTGATCTCGGCGGCCCGTTCGGGGCTGAACGCGGTGCACCTGGTCGCCGGCGACCCGTTCGGCCACGATTCGGTGGTCAAGGAGGTGCAGGCGGTCGCGCGGACCGCCGCGCACTTCGAGGTGGTTCCCGGCGTCGGCCAGGCCGAGGGGGTGGCGACCTACGCGGGTGTGCCGCTGCCGGGCGTACGCACGGCGGCCGACGTCGAGGACGTCAGCGCGCTGGACTTCGACGCGTTGGCCGCGGCCATCGGCCGGGGTTCGCTGGCCCTGGCCGTGGACGCCGGTGACCTCGCCGCGATCCGCGACGGGCTGCTCGCCGCCGGGGTGGAGGGCACCACCGGCGTCGGGGTGACCGGCGACGGCACCGGCGAGACGCAGTACACCACCACGTCGAGCGTGGACTCGTTCGTCGCGGCGGCGCTCGGCTTCACCGGCCGGGTGGTGCTCACCGTCGGCGAGGGCGTCGGCCAGCGCGACAAGCTGAGCTGGTGGGAGAACCGGCCGCTGTACGGCTGGAAGGTCCTCGTGCCCCGCACCAAGGAGCAGGCCGGCGTGATGAGCGCCCGGCTGCGCGCGTACGGGGCCATCCCCTGCGAGGTGCCGACGATCGCGGTCGAGCCGCCGCGCACCCCGGCCCAGATGGAGCGGGCGGTCAAGGGCCTGGTCGACGGCCGGTACGCCTGGGTGATCTTCACCTCGGTCAACGCGGTCCGCGCGGTCTGGGAGAAGTTCGCCGAGCACGGCCTCGACGCCCGGCACTTCGGCGGCGTCAAGATCGCCTGTATCGGCGAGGCGACCGCCGACGCCGTCCGCGCGTTCGGCATCCAGCCCGAGCTGATCCCGTCGGGGGAGCAGTCCTCCGAGGGGCTGCTGGCCGAGTTCTCGCCGCACGACGAGATCCTGGACCCGGTCGGCCGGGTGCTGCTGCCGCGCGCCGACATCGCCACCGAGACGCTTGCCGCCGGGCTCACCGAGCGCGGCTGGGAGGTCGACGACGTGACCGCGTACCGGACCGTCCGGGCCGCCCCGCCGCCCGCCGAGATCCGGGACGCGATCAAGTCGGGTGGCTTCGACGCCGTGCTCTTCACGTCCAGCTCGACCGTACGCAATCTGGTGGGTATCGCGGGGAAGCCGCACGCGCGTACCGTTGTTGCAGTCATCGGGCCCAAGACGGCGGAGACCGCGACGGAGTTCGGCCTGCGGGTCGACGTCCAGCCGCCGCACGCCTCGGTCCCCGATCTGGTGGAGGCGCTCGCCGCCTACGCCGTCGAGCTGCGTGAGAAGCTCGCCGCCATGCCGGCGAAGCAGCGCCGCGGCTCGAAGGTGCAGGGGCCGACCGCGCTGAGGTTCCGGTAGTCGTAGGAGGCCCGTGATGCCGTACCCCGAGATCCGGCCCCGCCGGCTGCGCCGCGACGCGGCCATCCGGCGGCTGGTTTCCGAGACCCGCGTCGACCCGGCCCAGCTGGTCGTGCCGATGTTCGTCAAGGAGGGGTTGACGGAGCCGCGGGCGATCGCGTCGCTCCCGGGGGTGCTCCAGCACTCCCGGGACTCGCTCCGCAAGGCCGCGGCCGAGGCGGTCCAGGCGGGCGTGGGCGGCATCATGCTCTTCGGCGTGCCGCAGCGGCGGGACGCCACCGGCTCGGGCGGGATCGACCCGAACGGCATCCTCAACGTCGCGATCCGCGACGTCGTCGCCGAGGTGGGCGACGCCACGGTGGTGATGAGCGACCTCTGCCTGGACGAGTTCACCTCGCACGGGCACTGCGGCCTGCTCACCCCCGACGGCGGCGTCGACAACGACGCCACCCTGGAGGCGTACGCCGACATGGCGGTCGCCCAGGCCGCCGCCGGGGTCGGGGTGGTCGGGCCGTCCGGGATGATGGACGGCCAGGTCGGCGTCGTACGCCGGGCGCTCGACGCCGCGGGCCACCAGGACGTGGCCGTGCTGGCGTACGCCGTCAAGTACGCCTCGGCCTTCTACGGCCCGTTCCGGGACGCGGTGGAGTCGGCCCTGGAAGGCGACCGGCGCACCTACCAGCAGGACCCGGCCAACCTCCGGGAGTCGCTGCGCGAGGTCGAGCTGGACGTGGCCGAGGGCGCCGACATGGTGATGGTCAAGCCGGCCCTGCCCTACCTCGACGTGGTGTCGGCGGTCCGCGCGGCGGTGCAGGTCCCGGTCGCCGCCTACCAGGTCTCCGGCGAGTACGCGATGGTCGAGGCGGCCGCCGCCAACGGCTGGATCGACCGGGAACGGGCGATGATGGAGACGCTCACCTCCATCCGTCGGGCCGGTGCGCAGATCATCCTCACCTACTGGGCGGTCGAGGCCGCGCATCTCCTCCACCAGCGCTTCTGACCCGCTCCTGACCCGACACCGCTCGGCGCAACGCCGGCCGCCAAAGTGCCGCCGGCACGCCACAGCGCGATGCCGGTGTGGCGCAGTGCTGGCCGACTGGCAGGCACGACGCCGGCCACGCGCCACCCCTGCGCCGATCGCCACCCTCCATGGCACCCGGCCGGGCCGCACCAGACCGGGTCGTCATCTGGCGCGCCGGCCGGCATGAGCACTGTGCCCGCTCAGCCTCTTCAAACCCCGCACCTTTGGTCACGTCGAGTAGTTGACCAGCGCTCCAGTCGCCACCATCCCCAACCGCTTTGCTCTGCAGCCACATACGCAACGGTGACTGTGAGTGCCTGTTGCGTAGGTGGCTGCAGAGCAAAGGGGGTGCGGGGTTGGTTGCTCCGGGAGAGAGGGATTGGCGGAATTCCCTGGTCGTTGCGCTGTGGGCGGCGAAGACGGCGCAGGCGTCGGTTTGCGGGCCAGGGCTGTCGTTGCTCTGTGTAGTTTTTCGGGGATGGCAGCATTGGTTACTGAGCGTTGCCGGCGGTGAGGTGGTCTGGCTTCGGGTGGCTTCGAGTGGCTGCGGGTGGAGCGGTGGGGCCGGGCGGGGTCGTGGGCCGCGATGTTTTCCACAGGCGGCTGCGTTGTCCACAGGCGGAGCGGACGGGATTGCGGGGGAGGGGTCGCAGCCGGGACCGTGACCAGATGACCGACCCATTCGCTGACCGGGAAGGCGACCAGCCCTCGGATCCCGCCCAGTCTCCGGATCCCGCCCAGCTTCCGGATCCCGCCCAGCTTCCGGACCTCGGCCGGCTCTCGGAGTCCGGGCAGCTCCCGGGCTCCGACCGGTCGCCGGGCTCGCGGGAGCCGTCGGTGATGCTGACCGAGCCGTTCGACACTCCGTGGCCGGCTGCGGGCATCGTCCGGGCCGTTCGCCGGCACGCCAGCCTCAGTCAGCGGGAACTGGCCCGGTGGGCCGGGGTGAACCATGCCACCGTCGGGCGGATCGAGGCGGGCCGGCTGGTGCCGAGCATCCTGCTCCTGCGCCGCATCATCGGGGTCGCCGGGTTCCGGCTGGCCGTGGTCGACGAGTTCGGGCGGGTGCTGAAGCCGATGCGGGACTGGCAGGACACCCGCGACGGGGCGGAGCGTCGCTATCCCTCGCACCTGGACACCATTCTCGATCCCGAACCGGGCGAGTGGTGGGCGGACATCTACGGGCTGGCCCGCCCTCCGGAGACGTTCCACCGGGACCGTCGGGTCCGCGACGCCATGCGGCGGCGCAGCCAGTGGGAGGTGCGGGTGGCGAAGTATCGGAGCGTGCCCCCGCCGCCGCGTGTACCCCCGCCGCCGCGGCCGCCCGACCCACGCTTTCCGCCGCCGTAAGCGAACGGCCCGCCGCCCAGGTGAATCCTGGGGCGGCGGGCCGTCGGGACGCGCTCCGTGTGACGTCAGTCGTCGTCGGTGATGGTGCCCGCGGCGAGCGGGTCGGCCAGGCGCAGCCCCGGCACGCCGGTCACCAGCAGGTTCACCTTCTCGTCCGCCTCCCGCTTGCGGTCACCGCGCACGTCCACCGGGAAGGCCAGCGAGGTCTGCCCGGCGGCCAGCACCTTGCAACCGACGTACGGGTCGTAGTCGGCTCCGGCCTGGGCCGTGGTGCCGTACGTGGCGGCACAGAGCAGCACCGGCTGGGACAGCGGCCGCGAGACGGTGACCGTGAAGGTCAGCGGGCGGGTGCCCCGGTCGCCCTCGGTCACCGACACGTCGGCGACGCTCAGCGAGGCCCGTGAGCGGAACCGGGCCACCTGCGGGTCGTGGTCGCTGGAGCCCCGGGTGCCGTCGCCGGCGTGGTCGGCCGGCCAGTCGGCGTTGATGTGCGCGGCCCGCATCTGCACCAGGTCCCGGTGCAGCGTGCCGTTGACGAACAGGTGGTCCAGCGTCTGCGCCTGCCCCTCGAAGCTGTACGAGTAGGCGGACGACGGCGCGTCGGCGAGCAGGTCGTCCCAGAGGTTACGCATGCCGGCCTCGTACAGCGGCGCGAGCTGGTCCGACGCCACGGGGAACGGATCGTCGGGGCGGGGGAAGACGTTGAGGTCCCCGCCGTAGACCACCCGGGCGTGCGGGTCCGACGCCTCGACCGCGGTGACGATCGCGGCGCCGTACGCGGCCTGCTCCCGGCGCTGCCCGACCCGGCTGTCCGGCCCGGACGAGTAGTGGTTGCTCGCGGCCCACAGCGTGTACCGCTCGGTGGACCCGGGCGCGGCCGCGACGGTGAACTTGCCGAGCTGCGGGGCGCGGGTGAAGACGTTGTCGCCGTCCTTGCCCGTGGAGGTGTCCACGTCGGCGGGGAGCACCGCGTTGAGCGCCTTCGGGTTCTGCACGTCCGCGTTGCCGGCCAGCCCCGCGCCCCGGTACCGCACCGTCGGCGCCGAGCCCAGCAGCGGGTCACCGGCGGTGGCCTCGGCCAGCGTCACCCGGTCGGTGCGGAACAGGAACGCCGCCGTGATGCCCCGGGCGTCCGCGCCGGTCCGGTCGTACGCGGCCTGGTAGCTCGGGCCACCGGCGGCGGAGATGGTCAGCGCCAGGTCCTGGAGGGTGTCCGGTGCGCCGTCCGCGTTGTCCGTGGTGCCGCAGACCAACTCGCCGCCGGAGACCGAGCAGATGTCCTGGTCCTCGGCCTCCTGCACCAGGATCAGGTCCGGCGAGTGCAGGTCGGTGGTGATCTGGTCGGCCAGCGCCACGAGCTGCTCGCGGTACTCCTGCTCGCTGCCCGGCACGTAGTCGAACGGCGGGCGTACCCCCGGGCAGCCGGCGTTGCCGGTGAAGTCACAGCCGTCGAAGGGGTCGTCGCGGTAGTCGTACAGGTTCTCGACGTTGTAGGTCGCGACCGCGATCTCCTCCGACCGGTTGGCCGGCTTCGGCGGGTTGTTCCTCGACGGGTCGGCCCCGCCGGTGAACTCGGCCCGCTCGACCTGCACGCCGTACTTCTCGAACGAGTAGTAGAGCCCGCCCACCGCGTCGGCGGTCAGCGTGTCGAAGGTCCGCGCGGGCGGGAGCAGCGCGCTGCTGTCGCCCGTGGTGCCCTTGACACCCATGCTGCCGAGCAGGACGCGCTGCCCGTTGCCGTCGTCGACGGGGCGGCTCGGGTCGTTGTCCAACGGGTGCGCGTCCCGGAACACCCGGCGGGCGTACGGGTCGGCGCGGTCGAGCAGCGGGTCGTCCCGGTCGATCACGAAGATCTCGCCGTCGGCGGTGGAGGCGAAGACGTTGCGCCCGCTCACCGCGCCGCTGCCGGCCCGCACCCGCAGCCGGGCGCCCTCGTGCCGCTCGAAGAAGCGCTGCGCCGCCGCCAGTTCGACCGGCGGCACAGCGTCGGTCACCTGGACCTCGGTGTTCACGTCCACGCCGGTGGCGAGCCGGCGGACCAGCGACGCCCCGGAGAGCTGGGTGAAGTTGAAGTACTCGGAGACCCGGGCGCGCAGCACCACCTCGTCGCCGACGGTCGGCACGTAGCCGCCGATCAGCGAGGTGAACGAGCCCATGAAGACGAAGATGCCGTCCGAGCTGGTCGGGTCGCCGTCGGTGGCGTCGGAGCGGCTCTGCAGGAAGAAGCCGTGCTGGTCGCGGCCGGACGAGTCACGGGCCAGGGTGCGCTGGGTGATCACGCCGCGTACGTCGTACAGCGTGCTGCTGGTCCCGTTGCCGGACGCCGGCGCGAGCGGCGACCGGTCGGCGGGGCCGGACTCGCCGTCGGTGGTCGGGCCCTGCACCTCGCCGACGGTCAGCTCCCGGGTGACCTGCACGGTCAGCGTGCAGGTGGCGCTGTCGCCCTCCGCGTCGGTCGAGGTCAGCACGACGGTGTAAGCCCCGGCGGCCAGGTCCGCGCTCGCGCCGACCGTGGCCCGGGCGGTGCCGCCGACCGCGTCGGCCGGGGTCACCGCCGAGCGGCTGACGGAACCGGTGGCCGGGGTCGGGCTGACCGAGGTGACGACCAGGTCGACGATCCGGTCGTCGGGGTCGGTGGCGGTGACCTCCCGGGTGGCCGCCGTGCCGGCCGGGGTCACCAGCGCGGGGCCGCAGGTCAGCGTGGCCGGCGCGTCGACGGGGCCGCCCCCGTCGACAGTGTGCGTGCCGAGCCCGTCGAACGTGTCCACGGGGAAGCCGGCCCACTGGGCGGCCGGATCGAACGCGTCGGCGGGATCGGTGTCGCCGGAGGTCACGGCGGCCGACCGGCGCAGCGTGTTGTCGGCGGTGCTGGTGACGCCGGAGCCCCACTCGGTGCCCGGGTCGACGCCGACCTGGCCGATCGAGTCGAGCACGGTGCCGCCCCGCCGCAGCACGATCGCGTCGTCGCCGTTGAACAGGCTGGCGGTCGTGGTCTGGTCGGCCCGGTCCAGGATCGCCGGGGCGGCCGAGGCTGAGGCGAGGACGAAGGTGTCGCCGGCCGCGACGGTGCCCGTCAGCGCCAGGTTCGTCGGCGTCGTGGAGCCGTTGAAGTGCAGTTGGAGCTGGTAACCGCCGGCGGCCAGGTCGATGGCGGCACCGGTGCCGTTGAACAGCTCGATCGCCTTGTTGTTGGACGAGCCTTCGACGTACTCCGAGATGAAGAGGTCGGTTGGCGCGGCGCTGGCCGCGGTGGGAGCGATGCCGACGGCCGCGACGGTCACGGCGGCGGTGGCGGTCGCGAGCGCGGCAAGAGTGCGGCGCGGGCGCATGTGGCCTCCACGATGGGTGGACAGGGAGTCAACGCACGTTAAGGGCCGCCGCTGACCGCCGTCCATCCCCCACCGGACAGTTTCGTGAACTCTCCGGTCAACGTCCGGCGTCGAGACGGTGCACCAGCTCAGCCACGTCGATGCCGTATTCGCACCACTCGCGGTCCGGGCGGTAGCCCAGCTCTGCGTTGACCTTGAGCATCGCCTCGTTGGTCTGCGCGTTCCAGGTCTGCACCTCGGCCAGTTGTGGCTCCGCCGAGCGCAGCTCCATCAGCATCCGGGCCTTGATCGCCCGGTCGATGCCGTAGCCCCGGTGGTCCTGCACGACGATGGTGTCGTACTGGTCGGCGCGGGTGGGATGCTGGGCCGGCACGACCACCTCGGTCAGGCCGGCAACCTCCCCGGTCTGCTCGTGCAGGGCGAGCACGATGTAGGGCTTCATGCCCCGCCGACGTAGACAGTCCAGGCTGTCCCGCAGCCGCTGCGGGTCGTAGGAGCTGGGGCGTAGTTCGCCGTCCTCGACGTCGCGCACCTCCGCCTTGGCCCTGGCGTACGCCTCGATCAGCTCGTCCGGCGGCCCGCCGGGGCAGAACTCCAGGTGGTAGCCCGCGGCGACGCCGGTGGCCATCTCGGCCAGCTCGGCCCGGTCCACCCCGGACAGGTCGAGCACGCTGCGGGTCTCGACGTACTCCCTGGAGAAGCCGAGCGACTCGTAGAAGGCGATGGCTGGCGTGTCGCCGACCACCTCCACCCCGATGGACTGGAAGCCCTCCTGGTAGACCCGGCGGGCGGCGGTCAGGACGAGCTCACGGCCGAGGCCCGTGCGCCGGACCGAGGGGTGCACCAGCACCTCCAGCACCCCGATGTCGCCGAGCAGCAGCACGTGCACATGGCCGAGGATCGGCGCCTCGCTCCCGTCGGCGGTCGGCTCCGCCTTGGCCACCCAGGAGATCCGCCGCTCACCGGGCATCACCTCGGCGAGATATTCCCGCAGGGAACTCTCCCGCCAGGGCGGATCCTGCGGCAGATCGGCCGCCAGGACCGCGTTCAGCGTGTCCACCAGTGACGCGATCTCGGCGGACGACGCGGTCCTGGGATCCCACTCGCGCACCATCACCCGTCTAGCTTGCCGCTAACGGCTGCCCGGGGGAAGTGTCCGGTTCTCCAATGTATGCGGACGATCACATCACGTGCGGCTGGCCTGTCCGTACCGGTTGGCGGTATCGAAGACGTCCTGTGCGTACCGGCGGACGTCGTTGTAGGACAGGATCGCGTTCCACCAGTCGGCCGGAATGGTGAGGTTCCGGCCGCCCTTGCAGAGGTAGTTGCCGGCGGCGAGGGCGGCGTCGTCCAGGTCGTGCGGGTCCTTCACGCCGTCGTTGTCGGCGTCCGCCCCGATCTCCTGCCAGGTGGTGGGGATGAACTGCATCGGCCCGACCGCCCGGTCGAGGACGGTGTCCTTGTCGAGCAGGCCGCGGTCCGTGTCGGGGATGCGCATCCGCCCGCCCTGGCCGTCCAGCGGCAGCCCGATGATCTCGGGCAGCGCCTTGCCGTCCTGGCCGAGTGTGGCGTTGTTGGCCTGGCCGTGCCCCGACTCGACGAACCCGATGGCCGCCAGGGTGGTCCAGCTCAGCCCGCAGCTGCGGTTGGTCTGGGCGAGCACCATCTCGGCATAGCCGTACGCCTGTAGTGCCACCGGCGCGATGCCGACCTTCGGCCCGGTCTGCGCGGCCCAGGCGGCGAGCGCGTCGGCGGGACGGCCGGCGATTCCGCCGCCGAGGGGCGGGCCGGTCGGCACCGTGCCGACCGGCGGCACCGTCTGGGTGGGCAGTGGCACCCCGCCGGGCAGCCCGCCGGGGGTCGGCGCACCGGAGGTGGCGTCGGTGGCGCCCGGGCCGGACGCCCGGATCGTCGCGGGCACCAGCAGCGCACCCGCCGCGCCGGTCGCCGCGACCAGGACGAGCAGGAACACCCCGGACAGGGTGAGCCGGCCGCTGGGCCGCCGCGACCAGACCCGGGTGGCGCGGGCCGCGGCCAGCGCCACCCGGTGCGGCGGCCGGCGCAGGGCGTGCGCGAACTGCACCCGGCGTCGCCGGGGGCCGGCCGCCGATGTGCCCGCGAGCACGTCGGCCTTCGTCTCCGCGAGGTCGGCCTTCGTGGCCGGCGTGCCGGCGTCGCCCCCAGCCTCCGCCCCCAACTTCCCGTCGGTGGTCGCCTTGTCCGCCGGCTTTCCGTCGGTGGTCGCCTGGTCGGCCGGCTTCCCACCAGCGTCGGTCTTGTCGGCCGGTTTCGCGTCGGTGGCCGGCTTGTCGGCCGGCTTTCCGTCGGTGGTCGCCTGGTCGGTCGGTTTCGCGTCGGTGGTCGGCTTGTCGGCCTGCTTCGCGTCGGCACGGTCGGCGGGTTTCGCGTCCGCGCCGGTCTGGTCGGCGGGCTGCGCGGCGGCGGGCGTGTCGCCAGGCTTCGGGTCGGTGGTCGGTCCGGCGGCCGGCTTCGTGCCGGCGGCGGGCACGTCGGACTTTCCGTCGGGCGCCGGTGGGGCCGCCGACTTCTCCGGTGTGGACGGCGCGCTGGGCGTCGCCGCCGGCTCGGCCGGCCCGGCGGCGGGCGCGGCCGGGGCGCCGGCATCGGCGGGCGTCGCCGACCTCAGCCAGGGCCGGCGGGGTCGCGGCAATCGCGTCGGGGGCTCGGGCGGGACGCCGGAGCCGGCGGTCGGCCCGTCGGCCGGCGCGGCCGGTCGCAGGGGCCGAATGGTTGCGCTGTCCTCGCCGTCCACCACAAGTTGAGTATCACCCATGTACCCCCGTACGTCAGGACCGGCCGTACCCTGGTGGCATGCCCCGGTACGAGTTCCGTTGCCGCGCCTGCGGCGACACCTTCGAGGTCAACCGCCCGATGGCGCAGGCCGGCGAGCCGGCGTCCTGCCCGCAGGGCCACGCCGACACGGTCAAACTGCTCTCCACCGTCGCGGTGGCGGGGCGGGTTGGTGGCGCCCCGGCGCCCTCCGACGGTGGCTGTTGCGGTGGTGGCTGCGGCTGCTGACCGGTGGCGTCCGCCAGTGCTCCCGGCCCGCAAGCACCCCGTGGGTCCGGAACCGGCCGGCCGTTCTCACGATGCGTGATGGTCTGGTATCAGGCAGCATGAGTCCGACGTCACGGGCGGAGGTTCCACCATGTCGCCACGGATCCACCTCCCGAGCGGGTTGGTGACCTTCGTCTTCACCGACATCGAGGGCTCCACCCGCCTGGCCCAGCTGCTCGGGCCGGACTACCCGCCGGTGTTGCGGGAGCACCGCCGGCTGCTGCGCCGGACGATCGCCGCCACCGAGGGCGCGGAGCTGCTGACCGAGGGGGATTCGTTCTTCCTCGCCTTCGGCGACGCGACCGCCGCGTTGACCGCCTGCCTGATCGCGCAACGGGCGCTGGCCAGCCACGACTGGCCCACTGCCGAGGCCGTGCCCCGGGTCCGGATGGGGCTGCACACCGGTTGGGCCGAGCCGCGCGACGGCGAGTACGCCAGCCCGGAGGTGCACCGCGCGGCCCGGGTCGCCGCCGCCGCCCACGGGGGGCAGGTGCTCTGCTCGGCGTCGACGGTGCGGCACGCGGACCCGCTCCCGCCCGACGCGTCCCTGCTCGACCTCGGCCTGCACCGGCTGCGTGGCTTCGACGACCGGGAGCGGCTCTTCCAACTGGTCGCCCCCGGCCTGGAGCGGCAGTTCCCGCGCCCGCGTACCGCCGACGCGACCGCACACAACCTGCCCACCCAGGTCACCTCGTTCATCGGCCGGGAGGCCGAGCACGCCGAGTTGAAGCGGCTGGTGGAGGCGCACCGGTTGGTCACCGTGCTCGGTGCGGGCGGCGCGGGCAAGACCCGGCTGGCCGTGGAGCTCGCCGTCGACCTGGTGGACTCCTACCCGGACGGTGTCTGGTTCGTCGACATCGCCGCCGTCACCGACCCGGGTCTGGTGGCGTTCGCGGTCGCCGCCGTGCTCGGCCTGCGCCCCGAGCCGGGCCGCCCGATGGTCGACACGCTTGTGGAGTACGCGGCCGCCCGCCGGATGCTGATCCTCCTGGACACCTGCGACGCCCAGCCGGCAGCCTCGGCCGACGTGATCTCCCGGCTGCTGGCCGGCGGGGTGGGCGTCCGGGTCCTCGCCACGAGCCGGGAGTCGTTCGGGCTCCCCGGTGAGGTGGTCTGGCGGATCCCGCCGTTGTCGGTCGACCCGCCGCCGGACGGGGCCGAGAGCGACGCGGTCGCGCTGCTGCTGGACCGGACGGCGGCGGCCCGGGGCGGACGGCCGCCGGCCCCGGCCGAGTCGGCCGACCTGCGCCGGGTCGTGCGGCGGCTGGACGGGCTCCCGCTCGCCATCGAGCTGGCCGCCGCCCGGCTGCGGGTGCTCTCGGTCGGGCAGCTCGCCGAGCGCCTCGACGACGTGCTCGGCACCCTGGACGCCGGCCGGGACGCCCCGGCGGTGTCGCCGGTGGAGCACGGCTGGGCGGGTGATCAGCAGCAGTCGGGGGCGCGGGGCGTGGTCGCCCCGGGGATACCGCCGTTCGGCCCGGAGGCGCGGGTGGTGCAGCGCTCCGCCATCGAACGGCACCTCACGATGCAGGCGACGGTCACCTGGTCGTACCGCACACTGGGGCCGCGGGCGGCCCGACTGCTGCGCTGGCTGGCGGTCCCCGCCGGTCCGGTCGACCTGGCGACGGTGGAGTGGCTGCTCGGCGAGGACCCGCTCGACCCGCTCTCGGTGCTGGTCGACAAGTCGATGGTGCTGGCCGAGCCGCACGCCTCGGGATGCACCTACCGGATGCTCGACCCGATCCGGGCGTACGCGGCGCGACGGCTGGTGGAGGCCGGGGAGGAGCGGTCGGCCCGGGACCGGCACGTCGCATGGTCGGCGCACGCGTTGGAGCAGGCCCATCTCGGCCCGGACGGCCAGCCGGTGACCCTCTCGCTCTACGCTCTCGACCCGCTCGCCGGTGAGCTGCGGGCCGCGTTGCGCTGGTGCGCCACCGGCGGCAGTGCCCGGGCCGGCCTCCGGCTGGCGGGCGGCCTGGACCAGTGGTGGCGGGAGCGGGGGCTGGCCCGGGAGGGGCGGCTCTGGCTGTTCCGGCTGTACGGCCGGATCGCCGAGACGGGGGAGCGGATCCCCGATGCCGAGCTGGCGGCGGCGTACCACCTGCACTCGCTGCACGCCGGCGCGGACGGCGAGTTCGCCGAGGAGCTGCGCTACTCCCAGCGGGCGGAGGCGGCGGCCCGGCAGGCGGGCGACGCCGGCCTGCTCGCCCGGGTGCTCGCCGGGCGGGCGGCCCCGCTGGTGGACATGGGCCAGTTCGCGGAGGCCGAACGGGTCTGCCGCGAGGTGATCGACTGGGCGCACAGCCAGGAGGTGGTCGGCGACGCCCTCTTCGCGGTGTTCAGCCTGGCCGAGCTGCTCTGGCGGCGGGGCGCCCTGGACGAGGCCGCCGAGCTGCTGGGCGCTGCCCGCCCGGTGGAGGCGGCGCGCCCGGTCCAGCGGGGCCGCCGCTCGGTCGACATGCTGCTCGGCATGGTCGCCCTGGCGCGCGGCGACCTGGTCGCGGCGCACGAGCACCTCCAGGTGGCGCTCCGGTCGCGGATGAGCCACGGCTTCCACGGCCGGGCCTGCGACACGCTCAACGCGGTGGCGGTGCGCTGCGCGGACGGCGGTGACGGGCTGACGGCGGCCCGCCTGTTCGGCGCGGCGGGGGCGACCCGGGCGAGCATGCGCTGCGCTCCGGGCATCTACGGCGGCTACTGGGCGCAGCGCCAGGGGGAGCTGCGCCAGGAGATGGGCGACGCGGCCTTCGACGGCGCGTACGGCGAGGGGACCGAGCTGGGGCTGGAGGAGGCCGCGGCGCTGGCCCTCGGCGTCGAGCATCCGGACCTGGCGGCGGGCTCGGCGAGGTTCCGCACCGGCCAGCTCCGGGTGGCCCCCCGCCAGCCCGTCACCCCGGACCGCAGCCGCCACCACACGGGGCACGCCTGAGCCGGGAGCACGGGGCCGACCTGAGCCGGGGGCACCGGGCCGACCTGGGCCGCCTCGCCGCCGGGCGGTGGCGAAAGCGGACCCAGGCCGGCGCGGCGGACCACGGCACGCCGCGGCCCGGACAGGGCAGCGGCGCGACGCGGTACGGGTGGGTCAGCGGCGCGACGCGGCCTGGCGTTCGGCGTCGGCCTTCATCCGGGCGGCCCGGTCGATGTCGGCCTGCTGCACCGCGGCGACCGAGCCGAAGACGCTGACCGCCTGGTAGTACGTCCAGGCGAGGCTGGTGCAGGCGGGCCGGACGACGGTGTTGTAGGTGGCGCAGACCCGCTTCAGGTCCGAGTAGAAGGCGCTGTCCAGGCGGGACTTGTTCGCCGGGAACTGGCCGACCGCCTTGTAGTTGCGGTAGCCGAAGTCGTGCCGGTGACAGGAGAGGGCGAAGTTGAAGCCGAGCGGGTTGTCCGGGCTCGACGAGCAGTAGTCGGTCGACCAGTTGAAGGCGTAGTCGGCCCAGGCGGCCTTGTTCAGCCGGGCGGAGTTCCAGGCGCTGTAGCTGCTGGCGCTGGTCTGGGTCCAGCTCGACAGGACGGACAGCTTCTGGGCCGGCGTGACGGCGGCGGCGGGGGAGGCGACCCCGAGCGCGCCGAGCAGCGCGAGCGCGCCGGCGGCGAGCAGGGTGGTGAGGCGTCTGGGCACGGTTACCTCCGCGGGGGTGGCGGGCGGGGGACGGGTTACCGGCGGGTCACCGGAATGTCGATCAGTGTCGATCAACGGCTGTTCGATGGGGTGTCGTGCCGGCGGACAATTGATGACAGGTGTCGAAACAGACGAATGCCCCGGGTGCGGTGGCACCCGGGGCATTCGGTCGGACGTCAGCGGACGACGAAGGCCGGCGGGCTCGCCAGGCTCTCGTTCGCCAGCCGGTCGAGCGCGGTCACG
Organism: Micromonospora sp. NPDC047074; assembly: GCF_040643815.1. Classification (NCBI taxonomy): domain Bacteria; kingdom Bacillati; phylum Actinomycetota; class Actinomycetes; order Micromonosporales; family Micromonosporaceae; genus Micromonospora; species Micromonospora sp. NPDC047074. The sequence goes on along the minus strand of NZ_JBEYVB010000006.1, from coordinate 153,742 downwards.
TAGTACGTGTACCGCTTGCCCGCCTCGGCGGTCGTGTCCACCCAGGACTGCGTCCCGGTGCCGGCCGCGCGGACCGTGTCGACCAGGTGCGCCGCGTCGGCGAAGTCGCACCGGCCGGCAAGGCCGACGCCGTCGAAGCGGTAGATCGCGTACGACGCGGCGGTGCCGAGCGGGCCCGCGCCGTCGGCCGGCTGGATCCAGTTCAGCCGGACCCCGTCGTCCTGCCGGGCGGCCTTGGTGACCACCGGCATGAGCAGCGGCTTCTTCGGCAGGTGCGACATGGTCGGGATCAGCGCCGGGCGGGAGTAGTGCTCGGCGGCGTAGATGTCGGTCGCGCCGAGCCGGTTGGCCCGCACCTGCACGGCCGAGAAGTGGATGTTGCCCTGGACCTCCGGGTACTGGCGGTTCAGCGTCAGGTGGTTGGACAGCTCCTGCGGGTTCATCCAGAACGAGCCGTAGACGGGGTCACCGCTCTTGTAGTCGGCCTGCCCGATGTAGAGCTGCACCTTCGTGCCCTTCACCACGTCCGCCCACCACGGCACGAGCCGGGTGTAGTCGGCGGCCGGGTACTGGCCCATGTACCAGTAGAGCTGCGGCACGATGTAGTCGATCCACTCCTCCTTCACCCACTTGCGGGTGTCGGCGGAGACGGTGTCGTACGCCTGGCTGCCGGTGGTGTCCGAGCCCAGCGGGTCGACCGACTGGTTGCGCCAGATGCCGAACGGGCTGACGCCGAACTTCACCCACGGCTTCGCGGCCTTGACCTTGATGCCCATCTCCTGGATCAGCAGGTTGGTGTTGTCCCGCCGCCAGTCGGCCTTGTTGGTGATGCCCCGGTTGTGCTCCGCGAAGGTGGCGTCGTCGGGCACCTGGTGGGTGCCGCTCGGGTAGGGGTAGAAGTAGTCGTCGAAGTGCACGCCGTCGATGTCGTACCGCTTGACGGCGTCCATCATGGCGGTCTGCACGAACTCGCGGACCTCGGGGATGCCGGGGTTGTAGTAGAGCCGGCTGCCGGCGACACCGGCCGGCGGGTAGGCGAAGACCCAGTCGGGGTTCTCCCGCGCCGGGTGGTTGGGCGCGAGCAGGTTGACGTCCCCGCCGGCGCCGCCCGGGGCGGGCATGGAGACGCGGTACGGGTTGTACCAGGCGTGGAACTCCAGGTTCCGCTTGTGCGCCTCGTCGATGACGAACTTCAGCGGGTCCCAGCCCGGGTCCTGGCCGCGGACCCCGGTCAGGTACTCCGACCAGGGCTCGTGGGGCGACGGCCAGAACGCGTCGGCGGTCGGCCGGATCTGGACGACCACGGCGTTGTGGTTGAGCCGCTCGGCGAGGTCGAGCAGCTCGCGGTATTCGGCCTGCTGGGTGGCGATCCGGTCCGGCGACGTCTGGGACGTCTTGGTCGGCCAGTCGATGTTGACGACCGACGAGATCCACATGGCCCGGAACTGGCGCTTCGGCGTGGCCGGGTCGGTGACGCAGGTGGTGGTCGAGGCGGCGGTGGTCGCCGCGTCGGGCGCCGCGCTCGCGGGGGTGGCGACGACGAGCGCGCCGAGCAGTGCGACGGCCAGCCCGGCGGATCCGAGCCGAGTTGCCTTCATGCGGTGTGTCCCTTCGTTGGGGCTCCCGTGTCAGGGGTTCATCGCGGCACAGACGGCAAGATTCGCCGATGATGATCTGCCGCTGGTAGGAAATTTTCACACCCTACGGGGTCCGCGCAAGGGGCAGGGCAGGATCGATCCTTCCGGCCAGGTCGGCTCGTCTCTGTGGCCGGGCTCACGGAGCCGACCGTGACGGCCCGCACAACCTACCGTGGCGGCCCGGATGCCGGGACGTGGCGGTTGGCGGACGCCCACCCTGCACCCCGTACCGGATCTCGGCGGTGTTGTCCCTCGGGCGGTGCGCCTTCGTGCGGTCCCGAAAGGGGCCGCCGGGCGCGGGCCCGGCCGGCGCCGTCGGGACGGTCAGTCGAAGAAGCGGGCCAGGTGGGAAGGGCTGGGGTCGTCCGCGCCCGGGGGCAGCGGGGTGAGGTCGGCGAAGATCGAGGCGCCGTCGCAGCCGACGTGCAGCGGGTACCAGCGCGGGGTGCCCGGCGGGCGCTGGAGGCAGACTCCCTTGATCGTCTGCACGTCGAGCAGCCGGACGTGGGTCGGGTCGGCGACGGCGTTCACGTGCCGCCACCACGGGCTCATCACGTGCAGCACGCCGCCCGGCCGGAGCACCCGGTGGCACTCGTCGACGAGCGCCAGGAAGTCGATCAGGTGCTCCAGGATGTGCACCGCGAAGAACACGTCCACCGAGTCGTCGGCCAGCGGCAGCGAACCGGAGAGGTCCGCGACCGCGTCCACCCCGGTGGCCGGGAAGATGTCCAGCCCCAGGTTGCCCGGCCACTGCTTGGTGGGGCCGCAGCCCAGGTCGACCACCACCGGGTCGCGCCCGCCGACGCGTACCTGGCACCAGACGCCGAGCACCCCGGCGAGCCGGCCCACCCGGTCCCGGACCAGGCGCAGCTCGGCCTCCTCCGCGACCTCCCCGCTCAGGTGGGCCACGCCCCGGTCGAAGCGCACCTCGACCGCGAGGTCACGCAGCCGGTCGTCGTGCCGGGCCTGGTCGGCCCACGACTCGGCGAGGAATCCGTCGACCGCCCGCAACCGTTCGGCCGAGGGCGGAGTCTGTGCCAGCGCGACCATCCGGGCCACCTCCCGCCGGCCGTTACCCGGATCGCCGCCCGTCATGCCCGCTCTGTGCCACCAATCCGGCGCGCCACCAATCCGGCGCGGCGCGATGCCAACGCGGCGCGTGCCGGTCGGCGTCAGTCGTCGGCCGCGCGGTGCCGACCGGATCAGCCGTTGATCGTCCGTCGGGGGCGACCGGCGCCGCGCATCCGCTGCCGGGGCGGCGGGGCGGTCGTCTTGGGCCGCTTGAGGTGGTAGCGGTGCAGCTCGCTGCTGCCGGGCATGGACGGGTCCTCGCTCATCGCGACCAACTCCCAGCCCTGGTCACCGGCCCGGTTGAGATGGGCCAGCGCGGTGTCTCCGTAGGCCGTCACGTCGACCATCGAGCCGTCCGGGCCGTACCAGACGAAGACGATCTCCCAGCCGATGTCGGTGGTGGCCGCCTGGCGGCGGCGGACCAGCAGCGCGTACTCCCACTTGAGCATGCGGTCATTCTGACCCGCCGGGAGCGGGTCGGCACGGTTCAGTCCTCGGCGATCCGTCCGGCGGCCACCCGCAGCCGACGGTTGGTGGTCACCGCGTCGAGCATCCGGCGGTCGTGGGTGACCAACAGCAGCGTGCCCGGGTAGCTGGCCAGCGCGGATTCCAGCTGCTCGATGGCGGGCAGGTCAAGGTGGTTCGTCGGCTCGTCCAGCACCAGCAGGTTCACCCCGCGCCCCTGGAGCAGTGCCAGCGCCGCCCGCGTCCGTTCACCCGGCGACAGCGTCGCCGCCGGCCGCAGCACGTGACCCGCGCGCAGGCCGAACTTGGCCAGCAGCGTCCGCGCGTCCGCCGGGGAGAGCTGCGGTACGGCGGCGCCGAACGCGTCGATCAGCGGCGCGTCGCCGAGGAACAGCCCCCGGGCCTGGTCCACCTCGCCGACCACCACGCCCGGGCCCAACGCCGCGTGCCCCGAGTCGAGGGGGAGCCGGCCCAGCAGGGCGGCGAGCAGGGTGGACTTGCCGGAGCCGTTCGCCCCGGTCACCGCCACCCGGTCGGCCCAGTCGATCTGGAGGGTCACCGGGCCGAGGGTGAAGTCGCCCCGGTGTACGACGGCGTCCCGCAGCGAGGCCACGACGGCGCCGGCGCGGGGCGCGGCGGCGATCTCCATCCGCAGCTCCCACTCCTTGCGCGGCTCCTCGACCACCTCCAGCCGCTCGATCAGCCGCTCGGTCTGCTTGGCCTTGGCGGCCTGCTTCTCGGTCGACTCGGCGCGGAACTTGCGGCCGATCTTGTCGTTGTCGGTGGCCTTGCGGCGGGCGTTCTTCACGCCCTTCTCCATCCAGGCCCGCTGTGTGCGGGCACGCGACTCCAGCGCGGCCCGGGTATCGGCATACTCCTCGTAGTTCTCGCGCGCGTGCCGGCGGGCCACCTCGCGCTCCTCCAGGTATCCCGCGTAGCCGCCGCCGTAGTGCCGGATCTGCTGCTGGTGCAGGTCCAGCTCCAGCACCCGGGTCACCGTGCGGGCGAGGAACTCCCGGTCGTGGCTGACCAGCACCGTGCCGGCGCGCAGCCCGGTCACGAACTCCTCCAGCCGTTCCAGGCCGGCCAGGTCCAGGTCGTTGGTCGGCTCGTCGAGCAGGAAGACGTCGTACCGGCTGAGCAGCAGCGAGGCCAGCCCGGCCCGGGCCGCCTGCCCGCCGGAGAGACCGGTCATCGGGTGGTCCAGGTCCACCGTGAGGCCCAGCTCGGCCGCCACCTGCTCGGCCCGTTCCTCCAGGTCGGCCCCGCCGAGGGCGAGCCACCGCTCCAGCGTCTCGGCGTAGGCGTCGTCGGCGCCGGGCACGCCGTCGGTGAGCGCCACGGTCGCCGCGTCGAGCGCGGCCTGCGCGGCGGTGACACCGGTGCGCCGGGCCAGGAAGTCGCGGACGGTCTCGCCGGCCCGACGCTCCGGCTCCTGCGGCAGGTGCCCCACGGTCGCCGTGGGTGGGCTGAGCGCCACGCTGCCGGCGTCCACCGGCAACAACCCGGCGAGGGTACGCAGCAGCGTCGACTTCCCCGCCCCGTTCGGCCCGACCAGCCCCACCACGTCGCCCGGCGCGACCACCAGGTCCAGCCCGGCGAACAGCGCCCGGTCCCCGTGCCCCGCGGCCAGCCCCTTGCCGATCAAAGTCCCACCCATAAACCCCCGACCCTACCCGGCCCCTCGCACCCTCCGCGCCCTCGCTCCCCCCGGCGATCTTGCGGTTTGTGCCCGGGCGAATGGGGTGAAAGTCGCGAACGATGGGCCACAACTGCAAGATCGCGAGCGGGGGGCGGGAGGTACCGCGCACCATGTCCGGCGGGTACACGGCACACTGCTCAGGTGGTGACCACTCTGGCGATCGACTGTGGCGGCGGCGGGATCAAGGCGTCCGTGCTGGACGAGGCGGGGACGATGCGGGCCAGACCGCTGCGGGTGCCCACGCCGTACCCCCTGCCGCCGGCACTGCTCGTCAAGACGCTGCTCGACCTCGCCAGCCGGCTGCCCGCGGCGGACCGGCTGACCGTCGGCCTGCCGGGGATGATCCGGCACGGGGTTGTGGTGGCCACCCCGCACTACGTGACCCGCTCCGGTCCGCGGTCGAAGGTCGACCCGGGCCTGGTCGCCCAGTGGTCCGGGTACGACGCGAGGACAGCGCTCGCCGAGGCGTTCGGGGTGCCGGCACTGGTGCTGAACGACGCCGAGGTGCACGGGGCCGGGGTGGTGGCCGGGACCGGGTGCGAGCTGGTGCTGACCCTCGGCACGGGGCTGGGCAGCGCGCTCTTCGACGGCGGGGTGCTCGCCCCGCACCTGGAGTTGTCCCACGCCCCGGTCCGCTGGGGCACCACCTACGACACGTACGTCGGCGAGCCGGAACGGCGCCGGCTCGGGGACGCGTTCTGGTCCCGCCGGATCCGGCAGGTCGTGGACGGGCTGCGCCCGGTGTTCCGCTGGGACCGGCTCTATCTGGGCGGGGGCAACTCCCGGCTGATCCGCCCCGAACAACTCGCGCGGATGGGCGACGACGTGGTGGTGGTGCCGAACACCGCCGGCATCGTCGGCGGCGTCCGCGCCTGGGACCTGACCACCCCCCGCCACACCGCCTCGACCTGACCCCCCCCACCCCCAAGACGCGCCCCCACCACGCAACCGCCTCGCGATCTTGCACTTTCGGCCCAACTTCTGCGGCTTTCGTCCTGATCGCCCGGGCGCAAACTGCAAGATCGCGGCGGGAGGGAGGGGTGGGGGGAGGGGTGGGGGAGGGACGGGGGAGGGCGGGAACAGGGGGTGGGGGAGGGGTGTTGTGTCTGCGTCGGGGCAGTGCGGGGCGAGACGAGGGGGTGGGTCGAATGGATCTTCTGGCCGAGTACCGGCGGGCGACCATGTTCTTCGAGGCCGGAGACCCGACCGGAGCAGCCCGGTTGCTGGAGCCGATCGTCGAGGCCGAGCCCGAGAACGCCTCGGTGCGGCAGCTCCTGGCTCGGGCGTACTTCCAGTCGGCCCAGCTCAACCGGGCCGAGGCGCAACTGCGGGAACTGGTCGACCGGGACCCGAGCGACCATTACGCCCACCACGTGCTGGGCCGGACGCTGGAGCGGCTGAACCGGCACGCCGACGCGCTGCGGCACCTGCGCATCGCGGCGGCGATGCACAGCGGAAACGACGACTACCGCGCCGCCCTGCACCGGGTGGCGGCGCGGGTGGCGGGCGGTCGCTGACGGCGGCGGGGTGAACGCCCCCCGGGATGGGCGCGTGGACGGGGCAGCTCGACAGGGCTGCCCCGACGCGTGTCCGCCGCCCGGCGGTGGCAGCCGTCAGTGTGCGAAAAGTCGTGCCTCCACCGTCGGTGTTCGGCGCCCCGACCCAGGCCTACCATCGGTGTCATGGGACGTGACCTGCCGGTGGGTGCGGCGTGAAGCTGAAGCTGGACCTGCACGACATCTTCAACAAGGGCCATGACATCGACCGCGCGCTGCGCGGGATCATGGACGAGGCGGTGGCGAAGAAGGCCACGCTGGTCGAGATCATCCCTGGCAAGGGCTCCGGTCAGCTGAAGAAGCGGGTGTTGCGCTTCCTCGACCAGAAGGACGTCAAGCAGCTATACCACCGGGTCGAGAAGGACTCGAAGAACTTCGGCCGCCTCTTCGTCCATTTCCGCTGGAAGTGACCCGAGGGGGTCAGCCGCGCGGGCTGTCCGGACGGTGGCCGTGGCCGGCGTGCCGCCGCGACCAGCACTGCGGACGCTGCCGGATCGCGATTTCGAACGCCTGGTGATCGGACTCGATCAGCTCGTAGGCGATTCGACGCGCCAGCTCCAGTCGGTCGACCGGGGCGTCAAAATCGGTCGGGCCGGCGCCAGCCATGGTCGGACTCCTCGTCACCAGTCGGACTAGTCGCATTCTCCATCCGTCCCGGCGCCCGAACCATTCCCCGATCGGTGGAGTGCGGTCCCCGTCCGGCCGCGTCGCCATGCCGTTCGCCGGCAGGCCGTACCGCCGGTTCGCCGAATCGTGGAAAACGTTCACGACATGCGTGACAGTCAATGCCGCTTGTCGTGGCCGTGGGTGCCTCCTCTCGGTACATTGCAACGGTGCGTCCACCGGACGCGCGAGTGTTTCGGTCAGGGATCCTCGTTACGGGAAGGGCCGCCGTGGGACGACGGGAGAACAGCGATCCCCTCTTCGTCGTCGTCGAGTCCACGCGGATCACCCGTTCGGCCGTCGCTGGCCTCATGGCCGGGCGGCTGGCCGCACTGCGGGTGCCCGGGCTGCTTTCCGCGGGGCGCTGTCAGGCGATCACCGCCGCCCTGGCGGCCGCCCCGATGGACCGCTACGACGAGTCCCGGGTCTTCCCCGCCGTGGCCAAGTTCGGCCCGGCCATCAACGACCACCGGCACGCCGGGGAGTTGCGGGACGACTACTGGGAGGCCGCCCGGGCGGCGGAGAAGCACTGGTCCGTCCTGGGGCTGCCCGACACGCCGCGGGAGCTCTGCCTCCAGGCGTTCCGGCCGGCCTGGCCCCGAATCACGGCGGGCCGCCGGGCGGGGCGGGAGATGCACGTCGGCATAGTCCGCGAGATCGACGACGGCCTCCAGGTGCACTACGACGACGCGGTGCGCGAATATCGCGGCCGGCTGCTCGACACCGAGGTGGTGGCCCAGCTCGCCTTCAACATCTACCTCCGGGTCCCGCCCGAGGGCGGCGAGACGGTGCTCTGGCGGCGGCGGTGGCAGCCGGCCGACGAGGACACCCGCGTCCCGGGCGGCTACGGCTACCACGAGTCGGTGGTCGACGGGACGCAGTCGTTGACTTTGCGGCCCACGCTCGGCGACGGCCTGCTGTTCGACCCGCGCAACTACCACACGGTCCGGCCCGCCTCGGGTGGCCGGCGGATCTCCATAGGGTGCTTCGTCGGGCTCACCGACGACGGTCTGCTGGCTCTCTGGTCGTAGCGAGGGAAGTGTCTGACGATGGTGGACAGAAACGACGTCGAGAAGGCCGCCAGGCTCGTCGAGGGGCGGGTACGGCAGACGCCCGTGCTCACGGTCGACGGCGGGGAGCTGGGCGTGCCGGGGAGGCTCAGCCTCAAGCTGGAGTTGCTCCAGCACACCGGCTCGTTCAAGCCGCGCGGCGCCTTCAACCGGATGCTCCAGGGCCCGCTGCCCGCGGCCGGCGTGCTGGCCGCGTCCGGCGGCAACCACGGGCTCGCCGTCGCCCACGCGGCCCGGGCCCTCGGGGTGCCGGCGGAGGTGTTCGTGCCGGTGACCGCCTCGCCCGTCAAGGTGGAGCGGCTCGCCGGCCTGGGCGCCCAGGTGCGGCAGGTGGGCCAGCACTACGCGGAGGCGTACGCGGCCAGCACGCGACGGGCCGAGGAGACGGGGGCCCTCGTCGTGCACGCGTACGACCAGCCGGAAGTGGTTGCCGGGCAGGGCACGGTCGGCCGCGAGCTGGACCGCCAGGTCGACGGGATCGACACCGTGCTGGTGGCGGTCGGCGGCGGCGGTCTGGTCTCGGGGATCGCGAGCTGGTTCGACGGCGGGGTACGGGTGGTGGCCGTGGAGCCGGAACGGATCCCGACGCTGCACGGCGCACTCAAGGCCGGTCGCCCGGTCGACGTCGAGGTGGGCGGCATCGCCACGGACTCGCTGGGCGCGCGCCGGATCGGTGAGATCGCCTTCGAAACCGCCCGACGTACCGGCGTGCTTTCCGTTTTGGTCCGCGACGAGGACCTGGTGCGGGCGCGCCGGCTGCTCTGGTCGGAGCTACGGGTCGCCGCCGAACTGGGCGGCGCGGCCGCCCTGGCCGCGCTGGTGGGGGGCGCGTACGTGCCGAAGGCGGGGGAGCGGGTGGCGCTGGTTGTCTGCGGTGGCAACACCGATCCGGGTGATCTGGTGCCCGGCCGTCCTCACTGATCCTCGCCCGCGCGGAGCCGGCGGAGCGCCCCCTCGACCTGGAGCGTGTCCGGGTGGGCGTCGCCGAGCAGCCGGCGCCGGTCGGCGAGCAGCAGCTCGTACGCCTCGATCGCCTGGTCGATCCGCCCCCGCAGCAGCAGCACCGCGGCGAGACCCGCCCGGATGGCGAGCACCTCGTTGCGGTCCGCGTAGCGCGGCTCGACGGTGGCGAGGGTGGCCCGCAACTCCCGCTCCGCCTCGTCGAGCCGGCCCAGGTGCTGCATGCAGCGGGCCAGGGTGTGCCGGGCCAGCCAGGTCTCGGGCTGGTTGAGCGGCCACTTGCGGTAGCGCACCTCCAGGATCGCCGTCAGCATCTCCTCGGCCTCCTCGGCCCGCTGCTGGGCGAGGACGGCCAGCGCGAGGCTGTGCCGCACCACCATCGTGTCCCAGTGCTCCGGGCCGCGGACCTGGTCCTCGGCGGCGACGATCTGCCGCAGCTCCGCCTCCGCCTGCGGCCACCGGCGCTGTGCCATGATCGCTTTCGACAGCTTGTGCCGGCTGGCGAGGGTGTCGGCGTCGTCGCTGCCCAGCACCCGGGTGCGGTCGGCGATGACCTCCCGCAGCACCCGCTCGGCCATCTCCGGCTGGCCCCGCTCCAGCCACGTCCGGCCCAGCTCGTGCCGCAGCGCGAGCACCTCCGGTCGATCCGGGTCGTGGTCGTAGGCCGCGCAGCCGCGGACGATCGGATCGACGATGCCGTGCGCCGAGCCGGGCAGGCCGACCGCGATGAGGTAACGGGCGGCGAGCCGGGTCAGTTCCAGTGCCCGCTGCACCGTCTCGGGGTCGTGCTTCTGCCGCTGCGGCGCCAGGTACTCGTGGACCGCCTCCGCCACGTGCGGCACCAGCACGTCCCAGTTGGACCACGCCGCCGGGTCGTCCGGATTCTGCCCCTCGGTGGCCGCGAGCAGCAGCGTCATCACCAGCCGGTGATATTCGTCGATGTGTTGGCGGACCTCGTCCCGGTCGCGGAACATCGCGTGCACCAGCGGATGCAACGACAGCACGTGGGCGAAGGCCGGATCGGTGCCGTCCGCGCGGACGTCGAAGTCGACCAGGGCGAGGTCGCCGATGCCCTCCAGCACCTTGACCCGCTGCCGGGCGGTGAGCCCCTCGAAGAGCGGCGACGCGGCGAGGATCGCCGGCTTCAACACCGCCTCGTACGGCACCGGGGAGACGCTCAGGCAGGCCAGCACGTTGAGCAGCGGCCGGCTCTGCTGCAGGTCGCGGCGGGCCAGCAGGTCCAGCGAGATGTCGTCGACCTCGCGTACGAGCTCCAGCCCGAGCGATTCGTCGAGGTCGACGTCGGAGGCGCCGCGTGGGGAGCGGAACCGGCGTTCGAGCGCCGACCGGTAGGCCGCGAAGGTGGTGATGGTGGTCGAGCCGCGGAAGACCGGGCTGGCGTTCACCGACCTGAGGTAGTTGCCGGCCGCGCGCAGGGCGAGCGGCAGGCCGCCGAGGTCGCGCGCGAGCTCCTGCGCGTCGGCGAGGTCGCCGGCCTCCGCGCCGGCCCGGTCGGCGAGCACCTGCGCGCCCGCCTCGGCGCTGAGCGGGCGCACCTGGTGCAGGACCGACCAGGTGCCCCAGGTCGCCCGGTTGCCGTCCCGCGTGGTGACCAGGACGATGCCGTTCTCCGCCTCGGGGTGGCGCAGCCAGCCGGTGCCGTCGGCGAGCACCCCACCGGCGGGGCCCAGCGTGGCCGGGTCGTCCACGTTGTCGAAGATCAGCAGCCAGGGCTGCCGGGCCTGGTTGAGGTAGCGCCAGACCAGGTCGGTGGCGCTGACCAGCCCGGCCCAGGCGTGGTCGACCTGGGTCTCCGAGGCGCCGAGCTGGCTCACCACCTCGCGCATCCCGGAATTCAGGCGGGTCGCCTGGACCCACCACACGGCGCGCCCCGAGGCCCGGGCCCGGCGCGCGATCTCCAGGGCCACGTGGCTCTTTCCCGACCCGCCCATCCCGCAGAGGATGTGCACGCAGGGCAGGGTGCCCGCGTCGGCGTGCGGGCCGATGATCTCGTCGATCAACGCGTCGCGGCCGTGCAGCGGAGCGTCCAGCCGCCCCAGCGGCGGATCGACGGAGACCCGACTCGGCCGGTCGTACACGGACACCTGCCGGGGAGCGCCGGTGTCGTCGGGTGGAGCGTCCGCAGTCAACGCGCGGTCCCCCTTCGCGGTGGCGAATGCGGCGAGGGGGCGGCCGGACGATCGCGTCCACGGGGATGGACAAAATGGAGGGTGGGCGGCCCGTCGCCACGTCGACCGCCAGCGTATCCACTTCCGTGCCGGGTTGCACACTCTCCGTTCCGGTCGGGCCAACGGCCGGAACCGGCGGCGAGCCTTCGGTTCCGTCGTCGAGATCCGACCGATCCACCGGGTCGCCGCGTGCCACGACGTTCCACGATGGACGCATGGACTGGTCGCAATTGCAGCAGCTCGTGGACTGGGGCACCGTGCCGGACTGGTTCGGGGCGGTCGGCTCCATCGCCAGTGTCCTGTTCGTCTATCTCGGACTGCGCCGGGAGATCCGCTCCCGCCGCTCCGACGAGCTACGGGCCCGGGCCACCCAGGCGCGGTTGGTCTCGGCGGTCGCCGAGGTGCGCGGCAGCTCGGTCGTCCGGATCGTCGTCTCCAACGAGAGCGACGCGCCGGTCCTCGACCTCGCCGCGACGCCGTGCCTGCCGCCGCCCGGAGACGGCACCGGGCCGGCCGTCGAGCTGGCCGCCCCGAAACAGGTACGCCGCATCCACGGCCGCGAGAACCACGAACTGTTCGTCACGCTGGCCGCCGGCCGCAGCCTGACGCCGGCAGACGGCGTCTCCGTGGAGCTGATCTTCACGGATCACGACGGGAACCGGTGGCGGCGCAGCGGCGCCGGCCAGCCCGAGCCCGCGGACTGACCGGCCGTCGGCCGCCGCGACGGCGACCACCCCGTCAGAGCGGGTAGGTGCGGGCGACGGCGAGCATCTCCGAGCTGTGCGAGCCGACCACCCCGACGCCCGGCGGGCGGGGCCGGAAACCGGGCAGCCCGTCCAGGCCGTCGCTGGCGTCCATGGCACGCAGCGCCACCCGCTCCGCCTTCGGCGCGACGGTCAGCGTCAGTTCGACGCCCGCCGACGGTGGAGCGTGGAAGACCACCCCGAAGCCCCAGCGGCCCTCCCGGGCCTCCACCGGCACCGGCCGGCCGGCCACCTCCGCGCGCAGCACCGTCGCCGTCGCCGCGTCGACGTGCAGCGTGGCCAGGCGGACCGGGCGCTGCGGGACCAGCCACAGGCGCAGGGTGCGCTCACCGCCGGCCGTGGTGTCGGCGACCACCTGCACCTTCGGGGCGGGCAGGTCCGCCGCCTGCGCCGGGCCCGCGCGCAGCTCGGCGTCGCCCAACCCGGGAAAGTCGGTCACCTCGGTGACCCCGTCGACGTACCCGTCGGTCCAGGGCTGGGGATCCTCCTCGTGGCTGAGCCAGCGGGCCTGGCCCGTGCCGGCGTCGAGGGCGTACATCAGGTGGGTGGGCGCGGGGTGCGCGGCGTCGAAGCGGTCGACGGCGAGCCCGACCCCGGCGAGGACCACGGCCGCGAGCGTGGTGGCGACGGCCGGCAGCGCGCCGAGCCGGCGCGCCCGGAGCGCGACCAGCCCGCGCTGCCCGCCGGCCCGGGGGTGCAGCAGGTCGAGCACCGGCAGCGCGGCCAGGCCGAGCAGCACCGCGACCAGGGCGGCGACCCCGCCCATCGCCATGCCGAGCGCCGGGAAGAGCAGGACGACAGTGGGCAGCAGGATCAGCACGGCCACCGCGGCGGACAGCGTCGTCGCGACCACCGGCCACGGCCCGTCGATCCGCGTGCTCAGCGCGGCCAGCCCGGCGAGCGCGCCGGCCAGGGCCGGCAGGGTGACCAGGTACGCCCCGCCGGGCACCAGCACGGCGAGCAGCACGCCGAGCACGGCCAGCCAGCCCAGCCCGCCGATCGCGAGCGCGGCCGGGCCGACCCGGCGGCGGGTCAGCGCGTACCAGGCGAACAGGACCGCGGCGGCGAGCGCCAGCACGGCCAACCGGTACCAGGTCGGCCGGTACGGGTCGAGCAGCTCGGCGTAGCCGGGCCGGAGCGCGGTGATGGCCGCCCAGAGCAGTTGCGCGGCGAGCGGGGCGACCACGATCGGCAGCAGCGCCAGCCCGAACCCGGCGGCGAGCCCGCCCCCGGTGGCCCGGCCCCGCCGCCGGGCGAGCCAGCCGAGGGCCACCACGGCGGCGAGCGCGAGCAACGCCAGCGGCAGGATCAGCCAGCCGGGATAGCGGACCAGCCCGCCCGGGACCGGGAAGTACGTCGCGTCGTGCCCGGAGTCCAGCGCGGTCAGGTCGACCCGGCCGAACTCGCGGGCGAGGCCGAGGGCGTTGTCGCCGTGGTGCTGGAGGCTGGCCCGGTCCAGGGCGGCGGCGGTGTCCAGCGGGGTGTGGTAGATCGCGCCACCGTCGATGTACGCCGAGTTCAGCCCGACGAAGTCCGCGTCGAGGAACGCGGTGAAGTCGGTGTCGTTGGGCAGCGCGCGGTAGATCTCCACGGCGAACGAGGTGCCCACGGGGTGCGGCGCGGCCCGGCCGAACACGTCCACCAGTGCGGCGTTGTTCCGCGAGGTCTCGAACATGATCACGGGGCCGGTGGAGCCGCGCGCCTCCAGGTTGAGCACCACGCCTCCGTCGGCGGCCAGCGGGTGGCTGGACGCGAACGCCGCCGCGCCACACAGGCACGCCTCCTCGGCGTCGGTGAGCACGAAGACGATGTCGTTGCGCGGCCGGGGGCCGGCGGTCAACGCGCGGGCCACCTCCAGGATGGCCGAGGTGCCGGCGGCGTCGTCGTTGCCGCCCGGCCCGGACTGCACCGAGTCGTAGTGGGCGACGAGGAAGACCCGGCCGGTCGGGTCGGTGCCGGGCAGCCGGGCCACCACGTTGCGGACCCGGGCCAGGGTGGCCCCGCCCGCCGCCCCGCTGAGCTGGCCCGCCTCGGGCGCGACGGTGTCCTGCACCTCGGTCTCCAGGCCGAGGCCGCGCAGCGTCCCCTCGACGTGCGCGCGGACCTGGTCGTTGGCCGGGCTGCCCGCCACGTGCGTCCGGGCGGCGACGACCTCGACGTGCCCGTACGCCCGGGCGGCGCTGAACTCGCCCGCCGGTGCGTCGGCCGCGCGCGGTGCCGGGGTGCGCAGGTCGAGCAGGGCGCCGGCGCCGACGGCGACGAGCGCGACGAGCGCCGCGGCGGCGGCGACCGCCCGGCGGCGTGGCCGGGCCAGCGCGCGGTCGGCGGCGCGGGTGGAAGGTGCGCCCACGGGCTCTCCTCGGGGACGGGGCAGGGGGTGGGCACCATCCTGCACCCCACAGGCCGCCAGCGGGACTCCCCCGTGCCGACCACGCTCGCCCGCCACCGCCTCGTTTCCCCGCCGGCCAGTGATCCGGCCCATGCCCGCGCGTACGGCGCCCGTCGTGTTGTGTGCGAACGTTGTGTAATACAGGATCAGCAGGGCACTCGGAAGGAGCCCGACATCACCAGCGACCTCCCGCGACTCGCGGCGGTGGCCCGGCCGCACCGGGGGACCGGCTCGGCCGGTTCCTCCGTCGTGCCGTATCCGCACGGCGGCCTGGGGCGGCACCCCAACCTGCCGCCCGGTGAGCGGCTGCGGGTGCTGCTGGTCGAGGACGACGAGGGCGACGCCTTCCTGGTCGGTGAGCTGCTCGCCGAGACGAACTCGATGATCGACCTGGTGGTGGCGACCAGCCTCAGCGCCGCCCGGCAGCGGGTGACGGGCGTCGACTGCGTCCTGCTCGACCTCGGCCTGCCGGACGCGCAGGGCCTCGACGGGCTGCGCCAGGTGCTGGAGATGGCCAGCGGCGCCGCGGTCTGCGTGCTGACCGGCCGCAGCGACGAGCACCTCGGCATCGTCGCGGTCGCCGAGGGCGCCCAGGACTACCTGGTCAAGGGCCAGGTCGACGGGGTGCTGCTGACCCGGGCGCTGCGCTACGCGGTGGAACGCAAGCGGGCCGACGAGAACGCCCGGCGGCTGCGCGAGGTGGAGCTGCGCCAGGCCGAGTCCGCCCGCCTCGAACGGGGCCTGCTGCCGCAGCCGCTGATGACCACCGACGCGGTGGCGGTGCACACCTTCTACCGGCCCGGCCGGCACGCCGCCCTGATCGGCGGGGACTTCTTCGACGTGGTGCAGACCCGGCCCGACCGGCTCGAACTGATCGTCGGCGACGTCTGCGGGCACGGCGTGGACGAGGCCGCGCTGGGCGTGGAACTTCGGGTCGCCTGGCGGGCCCTGATCCTCGCCGGGGTGCCCGACGACGAGGTGCTCCCCGCGTTGGAGCAGGTGCTGATGAGCGAGCGCCGGGCCCAGGAGATCTTCGCCACCGTCGCCACCGCCAGGCTGGACCTCGACGCCAACCGGGCCACCGTCCGGTTGGCCGGGCACCCGCCGCCGCTGCTGCTCGCCGGGGGCAAGGTGCTGCCGGTCCCGGCTCCCAGCGGTCTTCTGCTCGGCGTACGACCCCGCCGGCCCGTGGCCTACGACCTGGAGTTCGACACCGATGACTGGTCCCTGCTGATGTACACCGACGGCCTGATCGAGGGGCGGATCGGCGAGGGCGACGAGCGCCTCGACGTGCCCGGCCTCAGCGGTCTGCTCGCCGACCCGGCGACCCTCGCCGTGCCGCTGGCGGAGCTGCCGGCCTGGCTGGTCGGGCGCGCCGAGCAGATCAACGGCGGTCCGCTCGCCGACGACGTCGCCATGCTGCTGGTCAGCCGGGGCGGTGGCCGGTGACGGCCGTCCGCGACTGGACCCTGCGCCGGCGGGTCGTCGTCCTGCTCACCGTCGTCGCCGTCCTCCTGGTCGGCCTGGCCGCCGGCGAGGTGGCCCTGGCGGCGAAGAACCGGTCGCACATCGACGCGATCCTCAACAAGACCGGTCCGCTGCGGGTGCAGGCGCAGGAGATGCTGAACGCGCTGCTGGACCAGGAGACGGCGGTCCGCGGCTATGCCGTCAGCGGCAACCCGGCCGACCTGGCCCCCTACGACGCCGGCCGGAAGCGCGAGGCGGACCTGGTCGCCGCGATGCGGGGGCTGGCCGCCGACTATCCGGGGCTCCGGGAGGAGATCCGGATCGTCGAGGAGCGGGCCGAGTCGTGGCGCCGCGGGGTGGCGGTCCCGGTGATCACCACGACGGAGCAGCGCGGCACCGCCGCCGGGCAGGCGCTCATCACCGATCAGGCCCGGGAGCAGTTCGACGAGGTCCGGGCCGCCATCGACCATCTCCAGGCCGAGATCTTCGAGGCCCGGCAACGCAGCGCGGAGGACGTCCGGGGGACCAGCAACCTGCTGGTCATCCTGCTGGTCGCCGCCGTCGCCGTGGTGATTCTCGCGGGCGGTGTGCTGCTGATCTCCCTGGACAAGATGGTCATCCGCCCGCTGACCGGGCTCGCCGACCAGATCCGGGAGGTGGCCGAGGGTGACTACCAGCACGGCATCGTCGGCTCCGGCCCGCCCGAGTTCGTCACGCTCGCGGACGACGTGGACGCGATGCGGCGCAAGATCGCCAAGGACCTGAGCGAGGTACGGGAGGCCCGGGAGCGGATCGAGTGGGTCAACAGCCAGCTCCAGAAGCAGGCCGAGGAACTCACCCGCTCCAACCGTGACCTGGAGCAGTTCGCGTACGTCGCCTCGCACGACCTGCAGGAGCCGCTGCGCAAGGTGGCCAGCTTCTGCCAGCTCCTCCAGCGCCGCTACGCCGGGCAGTTGGACGAGCGGGCCGACCAGTACATCGCGTTCGCGGTCGACGGCGCGCAGCGGATGCAGCGCCTGATCAACGACCTGCTCGCCTTCTCCCGGATCGGCCGGCTCACCTCCGGCTTCACCGAGGTCGACATGAACAAGGTCATGGGCGACGTGGCCGGTCAGACGGAGGCGGCCCGCCAGTACGCCGACGCGGAGCTGACCTGGAGCGAACTGCCGGTCATCCGGGGCGAGGAGCCGTTGCTGACCAACCTGCTGGCCAACCTCGTCAGCAACTCGATCAAGTTCCGCCGCCCCGACGTGCCGCCGAAGGTGCGGGTCTCGGCCCGCCTCGTGGGCGACGAGTGGGAGATCAGCTGCCAGGACAACGGCATCGGGATCGAGCCGGAGTTCGCCGACAAGATCTTCGTCATCTTCCAGCGGCTGCACGCCAAGGACGCCTACCCGGGCACGGGGATCGGGTTGGCGATCGTCAAGAAGATCGTGGAATACCACGGCGGGCGGGTCTGGGTGGACACCGACGTCGAGGAGGGCACGGCGATCCGCTTCACGCTGCCCGCGCTCGCCGAGGACGTCGAGGCGGCAGCCGCGTCGGCCGCCGAGCCGGCGACGGGTGCGGCCGAGGACGGCGGCGAGCCGGCCGGAGAGCCCGGGGCCGACATCCCCGAGCAGGCCGGCGGGGACGCCGAGGAGACGGACGCCACGGACGGGCCCGGTCGGGCGCCGGAAGGCGGTAGAACGGGTGACATGAGGGAGACGGTGGGATGACCGCGCCGGCTGATGGCAAGAGCCCGATCGAGGTCCTGCTGGTCGAGGACGATCCGGGCGACGTGTTGATGACCCAGGAGGCGTTCGAGGAGCACAAGCTCCGCAACCGGCTGACCGTCGTCTCCGACGGCGCCGAGGCGCTGGCCTATCTGCGGCGCGAGGGCCAGTACGCCGACGTGGTGGCGCCGGACCTGATCCTGCTCGACCTGAACCTGCCCCGGCGCGACGGGCGGGAGGTGCTGGAGGAGATCAAGAAGGACGAGCAGCTCTGCCGGATCCCGGTCGTGGTGCTGACCACCTCCCAGGCGGACGAGGACATCCTGCGCAGCTACCAGTTGCACGCCAACGCGTACGTGACGAAGCCGGTCGACTTCGAGCGCTTCATCTCGGTGGTCCGGCAGATCGACGAGTTCTTCGTCAGCGTGGTGAAGCTGCCGCCGCGTGGCTGACACCCTGCTCGACGACGTGGGTGGTCTGCTGCGCGAGACCGCCGACCAGGTCGTGCTTCCGTTGTTCCGCAAGCTCGACGACGCCGACATCAGCGAGAAGGCGCCGGGCGACCTCGTCACCGTCGCCGACCGCCGCGCCGAGGAGATGATCTCGGCCGCCCTGCGCCGGCTGCGCCCCGGCTCGGTCGTGGTGGGCGAGGAGGCGGTCGCCGACGACCCGGCCCTGCTGGAGCACCTGCGCGGCTCCGGCGACGTGTGGCTCGTCGACCCGGTCGACGGCACCTCGAACTTCGCCGCCGGCCGGCAGCCGTTCGCGCTGATGGTGGCGCTGCTGACCGACGGGGATCCCGTCGCCGCGTGGGTGCTCGACCCGCTCGCCGGGACGCTGGCCGTCGCGCGCGCCGGCGAGGGGACCCGGCTCGACGGCCGGCCGGTGCGGACCGGCGACCGCGCGCCCGCGCTCGACGCGGTGCGCGGCGCCGCGATGTCACACGCCCTGCCGGCCGCGCCGCGCGCACTGGTCGAGGCGGGCGGCGCGCGGCTGGGCGAACTGCTGCCCGGCCTGCACTGCGCCGGCCGGGAATACCTGGACGTGCTCACCGGGGACCAGGACTTCGTGCTCTTCTGGCGCACCCTGCCGTGGGACCACGCCCCGGGCACCCTGCTGGTCCGGGCCGCGGGCGGGGTCGCCCGGCGGTTCGACGGCACCGACTACCACCCGGCCGACGAGGGCCACGGCCTGCTGGTCGCGGTGAACGACGCGGTCTGGGCGGAGGTACGCGAGGCGCTGCTCGGCGCTGGGTGACGACCTGGCGACACTGCGTCGACGCCCGCTCGCCGGGCCTTCGCGGGCCCGGCCGGGAGCGCTCCGTCCGGTATCCTGACCGCCGGCCTCCGCCAGCAGGTCGCCGGCCGGCGCCGGCGGGGCCGCCGCCGAGCAACGCTGCAACCCCCCGGACCGGCGGCCGACGGAAGGATGCTTTCGTGCGCAGGATCATGCCCGTCGGGCGGCGTGGCCGCCACCCATCGACCACCCTGGCGGCTGGGCGGCGTGCCCGTCGCCCCCTGGTCACCCTCCTCCTCGCGGTGGCGCTGCTCTTCGGTGGCGGGGCGGTTCCCGCGTACGCGGAGCCCAACGAGGGCGGCACCAAGAAGCTCCGGGACGCCCTGGAGGCCACCGCCAAGGCGCACATCGAGGCCAAGGGGAAGCTGGACAACTCCAAGCGCCGGCAGAAGCAACTGGTCGGCGAGCTGGCCACCGTGGAGGGCCGGCTGGTCGAGCTGACCGCGCAGGTCGGCGAGGTGGCCGCCCAGTCCTACCGGCTGGGCCGGCTGACGCCCGCGTCGGCGCTGCTCAACAGCGCCTCGCCGCAGGCGTTCCTGGAGCGGGCGGCCAGCCTCGACATGATGGCGCAGCGCGACGGCAGGCGGCTGCGCGACCTGACCGAGGCGCGTGAGCAGTCGCGGCAGGCCAAGATCGCAATCGACACCGAGGTCCGCGAACAGCAGAAGCAGGTCGCGGTGATCGCGAAGAAGAAGAAGGAGGCCGAGGCGGCGCTCGCGGAGGTCAGCTCGGGCAGCAGCGGCGGCTTCAGCGGCGGCAACTCGTCCTCGGCGAGGCCGGCGCCGCGCAACTCGGACGGTTCCTGGCCGTCGGAGTCCTGCTCGGTGAACGACCCGACCACCTCCGGCTGCATCACCCCGCGCACGCTCAACGCCCTGCAACAGACCAAGGCGGCCGGCTACAAGCGGTACGTCTCCTGCTACCGAAGCGGCGGCTCCGGCGAACACCCCAAGGGCCGGGCCTGCGACTTCGCGGCCGCCGTCGGCGGGTTCGAGGACAGGACCGCCACCGGCGGGGACAAGTCGTACGGGGACAGCCTCGCCGCCTGGCACGTGCGCAACGCCAGCCGGCTCGGCGTGCTCTACGTGATCTGGTACCGGCAGATCTGGCACCCCGGCACCGGCTGGCAGTCGTACGGCGGCAGCGGCAGCCCCGCCGCCGACCACACGAACCATGTTCATCTCTCGATGTACTGACCCGGAGGCCCAGTTTCACTGCGTACCATCGCGCGGGTGAGCTCCCCATCCTCCGACGTCACGGTGCCGCCGGTCCAGCCGGCGGCACCGACCGCCCGGGCCCTGCCCAACGGCCTCGCCGCGTTCCTGGTCTTCTTCTCCAGCGGCGCCGTCCTCGTGCTGGAGACCGCCGCGCTGCGGCTGGTCGGGCCGTATGTCGGGGTGACCCTCCAGGTGACCAGCTCGGTCATCGGCATCGCCCTGGCCGCCATCGCCTACGGGGCGTGGACGGGCGGCTGGCTGGCCGACCGGCGGGACCCGCGCCCCCTGCTGGCCCCGGCACTGGTGCTGGCCGGCATCGCCACCGCGGTCACCCTGCCCGTCGTCCGGTACGCCGGCGAGGTGCTGCGCGGCGGGGCCGCCTCGGCCATCCTGCTGCTCGTCGCCCTCGCCGTCTTCGTGCCGGCGGCCCTGCTCGCCGCGGTCACCCCGCTGGTGGTCAAGCTCCAGCTCGCCGACCTGGCGCGCACCGGCCGGGTGGTCGGCCGGCTCTCCGGCATCGGCACGCTGGGCGGGATCACGGCCACCCTGGGCACCGGGTTCGTGCTGGTCGCCGCGCTGCCCAGCACGGTGATCCTGTTCGCCCTGGCGGCCTCGCTCGGGCTCACCGGGCTCGGCCTCGGGGTGTGGCTGCGCCGACAGGACTCCTCGAAACTGCCCGGCCCGGCCCGGGCCAGGGCCGCCCTGGCGGTGCTCGGTCTCGTCGGCGCCGGGCTGACCACGGTGGCCCCGAACCCGTGCGACATCGAGACGGCCTACCACTGCGCCAGCGTGGAGACCGACCCCGACCGGGAATCCGGGCGCACCCTGCTGCTCAACTCGGCCCAGCACTCGTACGTGGACCTCGCCGACCCCACCCACCTGGAGTACGCGTACACCCGGTGGATCGGCGCGGTGGCGGACGTGGTCGCCCCGACGGGGCAGCGACTGGACGCGCTGCACCTGGGCGGCGGCGGATTCACCGTGCCGCGCTACCTGACCGCCACCCGCCCCGGCACCGACAACGTCGTGTTCGAGATCGACGGCGGGCTGGTGGAGCTGGGCGAGCGTCAGCTCGGCGTACGCCAGGGCCCGGACCTGCGGGCGGTGGTGGGTGACGCCCGGATGCTGGTCGCCGGGGAGGCCACGGACAGCCGCGACCTCGTGGTCGGCGACGCGTTCGGGCACCTGGTGGTGCCCTGGCACCTGGCCACCCGGGAGATGGCCGCCGAGGTCCGCCGGGTGACCCGGCCGGGCGGCGTCTACGTGCAGAACGTCATCGACTATCCGCCGCTGCGCTTCATCCGCAGCGAGTTGGCCACCGTCGCCGCCGAGTTCCGGCACGTCGCGCTGATCGCCCCGGCGCCGGCGCTCGCCGGGCAGGAGGGCTCGAACTTCCTCATCGTCGCCTCCGACGCCCCGCTGCCGGTGGACGCGGTCCGCGCCCGACTGGCCGAGCTGCGGGAGGACGTCAACCTGCTGGCGGGCGCCGACCTCACCGGGTTCGTCGGCGAGGCGCTGGTGCTGACCGACGACTACGCGCCGGTGGACCAACTGCTCGCCACCGCCTGATCGGGTGACAATCCTGACCGATTCCGACCGTCGAGGTGTAGGCGGGACGGCCCTGGGCAACAACGACCCCCATGGGTGGTGGGAACCGGGACGGCGCGCAACTGCTCGGTGAGCGGTACCGGCTGATCGAGCAGCTCGGGGCGGGCGGCATGTCCGTGGTCTGGCGCGGCTACGACGAGGTGCTCGGCCGGCAGGTGGCGGTCAAGGTGCTCGCGTCCCGGCTGGCCGCCGACCGGGCGTTCCGGCACCGCATCCGGATCGAGGCGCAGGCCGCCGCCCGGCTGTGCCATCCGCACATCACAAACGTGTACGACTACGGCGAGTCCGAGCAGGTCGGCCTGACCGTGCCGTACGTCGTCATGGAGCTGGTCGACGGCGAGTCGCTGACCGGGCGGCTGCGCCGGGGCAGCCTGCCCTGGCGGGAGGCGGTGACGATCGGCGCGGAGGTGACCTCGGCGCTGGCCACCGCGCACGCCCGGGGCGTGGTGCACCGGGACGTCACTCCCGGCAACGTCATGCTGACCGCCAACGGCGTGAAGGTGGTCGACTTCGGCATCTCGGCGCTGGTGGGGGAGAAGGAGAAGGGGCCGGACGGCGCCCTGCTCGGCACGCCCGCGTACCTGGCCCCGGAGCGGCTCGACAACGGCCAGGTCTCGCCGGCCACGGACGTGTACGCCGTCGGCCTGCTGCTCTACCGGATGCTCACCGGCCGGCTGCCCTGGCAGGCGAGCACCACCACCCAGATGCTGCACGCGCACATGTACCACGACCCGGAGCCGATGCCGCCGCTGCCGGGGCTGCCCGACGAGGTACGCGACCTGGTGGGCCGCTGCCTCGCGAAGCGCCCCGGTGACCGGCCCGCCACCGCCGACGTCGCCCGTACGCTCGCCGAGGCCGCCGGCATGCTCGCCGTGGTCCCGGTCTCCCCGGCGGCGGGGCCGGTGGACCCGGGCGCCCTGGCCACCGCCGGCACCACGATCCTGCCCTGGTCCGCCGCCACCGACGCGCTGCCGTTCTCGGGTACGCGCCGGCGGCGCGCGGCGACGCGGCGCCGGCGGATCGAGGCGGGGGTGGCCGCCGCCGGACTGGTGGTGGTGACCGCGGCGCTGTGGGGAGTGACCTCGCGCAGCCCGGCCAGCGGCGGCATCGACCAGCCGACCCAGGCCCGGATGGGCGCGGGGGAGCCGACGCCCTGCCGGGTCGTGTACACGCTGCGCAAGGACTCCGGCAGGGACTTCGCCGCCGAGCTGACCCTGACCAACACCGGCCGGCGGGAGCTGCGTGACTGGCGGATGAGCTTCTCCTTCCCGGGCCAGCAGACGGTGACCAGGGCGGTGCCCGTCCCGGTGCGCCAGCAGGGGCGGACGGTGCTCGTGGAGCCCGGCCCGGAGCACGCCGCGCTGGCCCCCGGGGCGTCGGAGAAACTGACCCTGACCGGCCGGCACCCCGGCGCGAACCCCCTGCCGGTGGAGTTCCGCGTCGGCGACGAGACCTGCGGGGTGCAGGTCTCCGGGGTGGCCGGCTCGGCCCCCAGCGTCGCGCCCACGAAGGCCCCGGCGACGAAGGCCCCGGCTGCCAAGGCCCCGGCGAAGAAGGCCGGCACGTCCGGCGGGACGAAGGCCAAGTCGGACAACTCCGGCAAGGGCAAGGCGGGTGGTGGAAAAAAAGTAAGCCAGGAAAGGGACGGGGACGATGACGACGACGAGGGCGACGACGACTGAGTCCGCCGGGGTCAACTGAGCGCGGCGAAGCGCTGCACCTGCCCGATGTCCCCTTCCACGATCAGCATGCTGCCGGACGCGATCACCGTGGTGTCCGTGGCGTACCGGAAGCGTTCGCCGGGCAGCTTCACCCCGACGACCCGTACGCCGTGGCGCTCGGTGGGCGTCAGCTCCGCGAGGGGCCGGCCGACCATCACCTCGGGGGCGCACACCTTGGCGATGGCGAAGTCGTCGCCGAACTCGATGAAGTCCAGCATCCTGCTGACGATCAGGTGGGCCACCCGCTCGCCGGTCTCCGCCTCGGGAAAGATCACGTGGTGCGCGCCGACCGAGTCCAGGATCTTGGCGTGCTTCGTCGAGGTGGCCCGGGCCCAGATCTGCGGCACGCCCAGCTCGGCCAGCGCCAGCACCGACAGCACGCTCGCCTCCACCGACGCGCCGATGGCGACCACCGCCCGGCCGAAGTCCGCCACGCCGAGCTGACGCATCGCGCCCTCCTCGGTGGCGTCGGCCTGCACGACCCGGTCGAGCTGCGCCGACCACCGTTGCACCTGCTCGGGACTGCGGTCGATGGCCAGCACCTCGTGGTCGAGCGCGGTCAGCGAGCCGGCCAGGTGACAACCGAACCGGCCGAGCCCGATCACGACGACGCTGCCGCCGTCCGTCTTCCTAGCCGACAATGGGTTGCTCCTCCGGGTAGCGGTACAGCCGACGGCGGGTGTTCAGGGCGATCGCCGACCCGAGGGTCAGCGGCCCGACCCGGCCGACGAACATGAGGACGATCAGGGCGAGCTGGCCGTTCTCCGGCAGCGTCGCGGCGACGCCGACACTGAGACCGGTGGTGGTGAACGCCGACGTCACCTCGAACAGCGCCTGGTAGTAGCGGACCCCGTCGGTGAGGAAGATCAGCAGCACGGTGCCGCAGACCACCAGCGCGACGCTGAGCAGCGCGACCGTGATCGCCTGCCGTTGGCTGGCGGTGGCCACCCGGCGGTGCCCGACCGTCACGTCCGGCTCGCCCCGCAGCTCCGCCCACATGACGAAGGCGAGCAGGAAGAAGGTCGCCACCTTGATCCCGCCGGCCGTGCTGGCGCTGCCGCCGCCGATGAACATCAGCGCGATGATCAGCGGAAAGCTCTCGTCCTCCAGGTGTTCGACGTCGACGACGTTGAACCCGCCGGTGCGGATGAACGCGTCCTGGGCGAACGCCACGAGCAGCTTCTCCGGCCACGAATAGCTGCCCAGGGTGCGGGGGTTGGCCCACTCGACGACCAACAGCCCCAGGAAGCCCACCACCAGCAGGGTCAGGCTGCCCCAGACGGTCAGTTTGGTGGCGACCGCCCACCGGCTCGGCTGCCGCCACTCCCGGACGGCCTCGAACAGCGCCGGGAAGCCGAGCCCGCCGACGATGGTGCCGATCGCGAGCGGCAGGGTGACCCAGGCGTCGGTGGAGAAGCCGATCAGGTTGTCGGTGTAGAGCGCGAACCCGCCGTTGTTGAAGGCCTGGACGGCGTGGAAGACGCTGCCCCAGAGGGCATCGCCGAACGGGTGGTCGTAGGCGATCCAGAGCCGGGCCGTCAGGATCGCGGTGATCACCGCCTCGCAGGCCAGTGCGAGGCCGGCGATGCGCAGCAGCAGCCGGCGTACGTCGCCGATGCCGAACTCCGCGGTCTCGGCCTGCACCAGCAGCCGGCTGCGCAACCCCAGCCGCCGGGCCACCACCACGATCACCAGGGTCGCCCCGGTCACGATGCCGAGGCCGCCGACCTGGGTCAGCACCGTGATCATCACGAGCCCGAACTCGTTCCAGTAGTTCGGGGTGTCCACCACGGCCATGCCGGTCACCGAGACCGCCGAGGTCGCGGTGAACAGGGCGGTCAGGAACGGCGTGTACCGGTACTCGCTGGTGGCCCAGGGCAGCATCAGCAGCCCGGTGCCGAGCAGGATCGTCACCAGGAAGCCGATCGGCACGAGCCGTACGGGGTGACGAAAGAACCGGCGCACCAGACAATCTTCCTTTTCCACCATGAGTCGGGTGTGGAAACCGGCATCCCGAGGGTTCACCCGCCGGCCAGCCGCCGACCAACTCGGCGTCAACCCGGGCCTGTCTGCTGAGCGGCGATTCCTCGACGACAAGGAGAAGGCGTTGCGACGTACCCTTTCCGCCCTCGGTGTGGCCGGCGCCCTGCTCGCGGCCGCCGCGGTCGTGCCGACGGTGACCGCCTCGGCCGCCCCGGCGCCCGCCGCCGAGTCCTTCCGGGCGGCCGACCGCCCCCTCGTGATCGCCCACCGGGGCGCCAGCGGTTACCGGCCCGAGCACACCCTTGAGGCGTACCGGCTGGCGATCCGGCAGGGCGCGGACTTCATCGAGCCGGACCTGGTCGCCACCCGCGACGGCGTGCTGGTCGCGCGGCACGAGAACGAGATCAGCGGTACGACCGACGTGGCCGCCCGCCCCGAGTTCGCCGCCCGCCGGGCCAGCAAGACCATCGACGGCGTCACGGTCACCGGCTGGTTCACGGAGGACTTCACCCTGGCCGAGCTGAGGACGCTGCGGGCCAAGGAACGGCTGCCCCAGGTGCGCGTCGCGAACACCGCCTTCGACGGCCGGTACCAGGTGCCGACCCTCCAGGAGGTCATCGACCTGGCCCGGGCCGAGGGGCAGGCGCGGGGCCGGACGATCGGCGTCTACCCGGAGACCAAGCACCCGACCTACTTCGCGTCGATCGGGCTGCCACTGGAGGAGCCCCTGGTCGAGGTGCTGCGCCGCAACCGGCTGACCCACCGGAACTCGCCGGTGATCGTGCAGTCGTTCGAGACGGCGAACCTGCGCAAGCTCGACCGGATGACCGACGTCAGGCTCGCCCAGCTCCTCGACGCCACCGGCCGCCCCTACGACTTCACCGTCGCCGGGGACGCCCGCACCTACCAGGACCTGGCGAAGCCGGCCGGCCTGAAGTGGATCGCCTCGTACGCCGACGGCATCGGGGCGCACAAGAACCTGGTCGTCCCGCGTGACGCCGCCGGCAAGTTGCTCGCCCCGACCACCCTGGTCCGGGACGCGCACCGGGAGCGGCTGACCGTGCACGCCTGGACGTTCCGCGCGGAGAACCAGTTCCTGCCGGCCGACCTCCGGATCGGCACCGACCCGAACGCCCGTGGCGACATCCAGGCCGAGTACGAGCTGTTCCTGGGCCTCGGCCTCGACGGCGTCTTCACCGACCACCCGGACACGGCCGTCGCCGCCCGCGAGGGCCTGGCCCGGCGCTGACCTTCCGCCGCCCTACCCGGCCCGTCACCCCTTGTCTCGGGGCGGCGGGCCGGCTCCATGTGCGGAGTTGCTCGCTGGCCTGCCTGGTCGTCGGTGCCGGCCGGCCTGCGGAACGTGCCCACCTGGCGCGGCCGGTAGGTGGGTGTCCGCACGCTGTCGAGCTGCCCCGTCTGTGCGGGCGCCGTTGTTGGGCGACGGCTGGTGGTGGGGGCGGTGCGGTTTGCCCCGTTTGTGCGGGCAGGTCGACAGCGGCGGCTGATCGTGGTGGGGACGGTGCGTTGCCCCATCGGTGCGGGCAGTTCGACAGGCGGCGGATGGTGGTGGTGCGGGTGACGGCGTGCGCCCGGCCGCCCCGTCCGTGCGGGCAGCTCGACAGGCGGCGGATGGTGGTGGTGCGGGCGACGGCGTGCGCCCGGCCGCCCCGTCCGTGCGGGCAGCTCGACAGTGCGGGTGTGGCGGTGTTGCGGGTTGCGGTGGCTGCGCCATGGTCTGCGCGGCGACGACGGCTTGCGGCGGGTGTCGGTGGCGCGGGGCGACACAGGTGTGCTTCCCGCGATGGCGGGGGCGCCCATCGCGGACGACCGGCATCACTGCCGACTCGCCGCGGCTGTAACCGTCGGCCACCCCACCTCTGTTACTTGTGTGTTTCGGCCACATAGCCCGTGGGTGACGTCACTTCTAGCGTGAGCCGTCAAATGAGTTCCCTACCTCCGAGTCCTCACGTGGAGTCGCAATGACGGTCCGGACGACGCGGCGGGTGTTCCTCTCCGCCGCCACCATGATGGCCGCGGCGCTCGCCGCCACGGCCTGTGGCAGCCCGCAGGACACCGCCTCCGGCGGCGGCGACAGCGCCGCCCCGGTGAAGGTTGGCCTGGTCTACTCCCAGTCGGGAGCCCTCGCCAGCTACGGCAAGCAGTACATCGAGGGCTTCAAGGCCGGCCTCGACTTCGCCACCAAGGGCACCAACAAGGTGGGCGACCGGGCCATCGAGGTCACCGAGGTCGACGACGCGGGCGACCCGGCGAAGGCGGTCTCCGCGGCCAAGGACCTGATCGGCAAGGGCAACAAGATCATCGCAGGCTCGACCGCCTCCGGCGTGGCTCTCCAGGTCGCCCCGATCGCCGCGCAGAACAAGGTCCTCTTCATCTCCGGGCCGGCCGCCACCGACGCGGTGACCGGTGCGAACAAGTACACGTTCCGCTCCGGCCGGCAGTCGTACCAGGACGTGGTGACCGCCAAGTCGTTCATCGGCGACCCGGCCGGCAAGAAGGTCGTGGTCTTCGCCCAGGACGGTGCCTTCGGCGACGCCAACGAGGCGGCCGTGAAGGCCGTCATCGGCGGCGCGGGCGCCACCGTGAGCAGCGTCCGGGCTCCCGCCAGCGCCACCGAGTTCACCCCGTTCGCCAGCCAGATCAAGTCCGCCAAGCCGGACCTGCTCTTCGTCGCCTGGGCCGGCACCACCGCCCCGGCCATGTGGCAGACGCTCGACCAGCAGGGCGTGCTCTCCTCCACCACGGTCGTCACCGGCCTGGACATCCGCGCCTCGTGGCCGACCTTCGGGGCTGCCGGCGCCAAGATCTCCTTCCTGTCGCACTACTTCGACGGCGCCTCCGACAACGAGGCCGCCAAGGCGCTGAAGGCCAAGGTCGGCACCGTCGACCTGTTCCACCCGGACGGCTTCGCCGCCGCGCAGATGGTCGTCCGCGCGATCACCGAGGGCGGCGACGACGTCGAAAAGATGATCACGGCGCTGGAGGGCTGGAGCTTCGACGGGGTCAAGGGCAAGATGAGCATCCGCGCCGAGGACCACGCGCTGCTCCAGCCGATGTTCCAGGCCAAGCTGACCGGCAGCGGCACCGCGTTCACGGCCACCGCCCAGAAGGCGCTGACCGGGGACGAGTCCGCGCCGCCGGCCGTGGCGATGAAGGGCTGACAACAGATGCTCGCCACCCGCGGTCTGACCTGGCGGATCGGTGAGGTCGCCATCGTCGACAGCGTCTACCTCGACCTGGCGCCCGGGGAGTTCCTCGGCGTCATCGGGCCGAACGGCGCCGGCAAGACCTCACTGTTCAACCTGATCACCGGCATCCGCCGGGCCACGGAAGGTCGGATCACCCTCGACGGGGAGGACATCGGCTCCCTCCCGCCGCACCGGCGGGCCCGCCTCGGGCTCGGCCGTACCTTCCAGGCATCCTCGGTCTTCGGTTCGCTCACCGTGCGGGAGAACGTCCGGCTCGCCGTGCAGGCGCACCGCGGGGGCTCGATGAAGCTGTGGCGGCGGGCGGCGGCCGACCGGGAGGTCGCCGCCGCCGCCGACGCGGCGCTCGACCGGGTCGGCCTCGCCCACCGGGGTACGGCGCTGGCCGGCACCCTCGCCCACGGCGAGAAGCGGAAGCTGGAGATCGCCCTCCTGCTCGCCGGGGAGCCCCGGGTCATGCTGCTCGACGAGCCGATGGCCGGGGTCAGCGCCGAGGACGTGCCCGAGCTGGTCTCGGTGATCCGTTCACTCACCGGCGACAGCGGCCGGTCGGTGCTGATGGTCGAGCACCACATGGACGTCATCCTGGAGCTGGCCGACCGGATCGCCGTGATGCACCACGGCGCGCTGCTGGCCTGCGACACCCCGGAGACGGTGATGGCCAACCCCACCGTGCAAGAGGCCTACCTGGGGGAGTCGCTATGAGCGAGCCCGTTCTCAGCGTGGAGAATCTGTCGGTCCGGATCGCCGGGCTGCACATCCTCCAGGGGGTGTCGTTCACGGTCGCCCCGACCGGCGTCACCGTCCTGCTCGGGCGCAACGGCGTGGGCAAGACGACCACCCTGCGCGCGATCGTCGGCCTCACCCCGCCCGCCGGCGAGGTGCGGGGCACCGTCCGGATGGGCGCGCAGAGCCTGCTCGCCCGGCCCACCCACCGGCTGGTCCGCGGCGGGCTGGGCTACGTGCCGGAGGACCGGTGCGTCTTCGCCGGGCTCACCGTCGCGGAGAACCTCCGGCTCGCCGAGCGGCGGGGCAGCACTCCGGCGTACGACAAGGTCTTCGCGCTCTTCCCGGAGCTGGACCGGCGCGGACGGCAACGGGCCGGCTCGCTCTCCGGCGGCCAGCAGCAGATGCTCGCGATCGGCCGGGTGCTGCTCAACGACAACCGGCTGCTGCTGGTCGACGAGCCGACCAAGGGGCTCGCGCCGAAGGTGGTGACCGAGGTGGCCGAGGTGCTGGAACGGGTCGCCGAGTCCGTGCCGGTGCTGCTGGTCGAGCAGAACCTGGCCGTGGTCCGGCGGCTCGCCCGGGACGCGGTGGTGCTGGCCGCCGGCCAGGTGGCCTGGACCGGCGACGCGCAGGAACTGCTGCTGGAGACCGCCCTGACCAAGTCGCTGCTGGGCGTCGGCTCGGCGGAGGGACACCACCCCGCCGGTACGCCGGCCGCCGCGCGGAAGGACCAGCACTGATGGACACCGTCATCCTGTTGACGCTGACCGGGCTCGGCCTGGCGGCGCTCTACTTCCTGGTCGCCAGCGGCCTCTCCCTGGTCTTCGGCCTGGCCGACGTGCTCAACTTCGCGCACGGCGTCTTCCTGGGCGTCGGCGCGTACGGGACCTGGTGGGCGGCGCACAACCTGCCCGGCGCCGGCTCGGACGGCTTCGGGTTCGTGGTCTCGGTCGCCTTCGGGGTGGCCGCCGGCACGCTCGTTGCGGTGCTGGTCGAGCTGGTGCTGATCCGGCCGCTCTACTCCCGCACCATCGAGCAGGTGCTGGTCACCGTCGGCCTCTCGCTGGCCGGCGTGGCGCTGCTCCAGGCCACCTGGGGCGCGGACGCCCGGCCGTTCCCGCGCCCCGAGTGGACCCGGCAGGTCACCTCGATCCTCGGCGCGAACGTGCCCAACGGCGGCCTGCTGCTGATCATCGCCGCGGTGCTGGTGCTCGGCGCGATCCTGGCCTTCCTCCGCTGGACCCGCTACGGCCTGATCATCCGGGCCGGCGTGGAGAACCGGGAGATGGTCACCGCGCTCGGCATCGACGTGCGCAAGGCGTTCACCCTGGTCTTCGCCATCGGCGGGGCGGCGGCGGCGCTGGCCGGCGCGCTCGGCGGCGTCTACTTCGGCACCGTCTCGCCAGGCCAGGGCGGCTCGCTGCTGATCTTCGCGTTCATCGTGGTGGTCATCGGCGGCATGGGCTCGGTCGTCGGGTCCGCGTACGCGGCCGTCGCCGTCGGGCTGACCCAACAGTTCGTCAACTACTACGGCACCTCCGGGCTGGGCGACATCTGTGTGGTCGCGCTGCTGGCCGTGGTGCTGCTGCTGCGCCCGCAGGGCATCGCCGGAAAGGTGGCAACGGCATGACCGAGGTCAAGAGCCCCGAGGTTCCGGCGCCGGCCGCGGCGGTACCCGACGAGCTGACGCCGGGGCGCCGACGGTGGCACGGGCTGCGCCCGTACCTGCCGCTGGTCGCGCTGGCGGTCGCCCTGATCCTGCCGTACTCCACGCTGCACCTGCCGGGCATCTTCGAGGGGGCGCTGAACTCCCCGGGCACCCTGCAACTGCTCGCCGTCTGCCTGGTCTTCGGCGGCCTGGCGGCCGGGTACGACCTGCTCTACGGGCGGACCGGGATGCTCTCCTTCGGCCACGCCCTCTACTTCGCCGCCGGTGTCTACGGCACCGACATCCTCGTCACCAAGGCGGGGCTGCCGCTGTGGCAGGCGGGGCTGCTCGCCATCACCGGCGGGACGATCCTCGCCGCGCTGATCGGCGCGGTGGCGCTGCGTACCGTCGGGATCGCCTTCGCCATGGTGACGCTGGCCTTCGCCCAGGTCGGGGCGATCCTGGTGGCCCGCGACTTCGGCGGG
Organism: Micromonospora sp. NPDC047074; assembly: GCF_040643815.1. Taxonomy (NCBI): domain Bacteria; kingdom Bacillati; phylum Actinomycetota; class Actinomycetes; order Micromonosporales; family Micromonosporaceae; genus Micromonospora; species Micromonospora sp. NPDC047074. The sequence goes on along the minus strand of NZ_JBEYVB010000006.1, from coordinate 122,180 downwards.
CTCACCGGTGGCGAGGAGGGGCTGCCGCTGGACGTGTCCGGGCTGCCCGAGGGGCTGGTCGGGGTCACCAACACCGTCAACCTCTACTGGCTGGCGCTGGCGTACCTGGTCGTGGTGGTCCTCGTGGTGCACCGGGTCTCGGGCTCGCCGACCGGGCGGGTGCTCGCCGGCCTGCGCGACGACGAGCGGCGGATCGGGGTGCTCGGGCTCGACCCGTACCGGTTCAAGCTGGTGGCGTTCACCCTGGCCGGTGGGCTGGCGGCGGCCGGTGGCGTGGTCTACGTCCTGATCGTCGGCGGTGCCTCGCCGCACATCACCTCCTCCGAGTGGACCCTGGCGCTGCTGGTCATGGTGGTGCTCGGCGGGCCGGGCACCCGGTGGGGCCCGGTGATCGGCGGCATCCTCTACATGTACCTGGACCACCGGCTGGTCGCGTTCGGCACGTCCGACGCGGTGGAGGCCCTGCCGGCGTTCCTGAGCAACCCGCTGTCGCAGCCGCTCTTCGTGCTCGGCACGCTCTTCATCCTGGCCGTCTACTTCTTCCCCGGCGGCCTGGCCAGCCTCGCCCCCCGCGTGGCGCTCCTCCGCCACTCCCTACGCCCCCCGTCCCGCCGCCCCTGACGGCGCGGACCGTAGCCCTGTCGGTCGTGATCCCTCTCGCCCACCCGGCGAGCAACCCGACCGACAGGGCTACGACGCACCCCCGCCCGTCCCGCCGTCCCGCCCGCCCCGGGCCGGCCGGGTGCACTACTTCCGGGATCTAGTCCCCTCCCACACCCGGCGAGGCCACAACATCCCGGAAGTAGTGCACTCGGCCCCCCGCCCGTCCCGGCGACGCTGGTAGAAATGCCGGATGAGCCAGGATCGGACGGCGGTACGGGAACGGGCCGAGGCGGTGCTGCGGCGGCTGGCCGGCGAGCACGCCCGGCTCCGCGAGGACCAGTGGCGGGCGATCGAGGCGCTGGTGGTCGACCGCCGCCGGGTGCTCTGCGTGCAGCGCACCGGGTGGGGCAAGTCGGCCGTCTACTTCGTGGCCACCGCCCTGCTGCGCGAGCGCGACCAGGGCGCTGCCACAGTGCCGGGCGAGGAAGGGCGGGTGCCGGGCGAGGAAGGGCGGCCCGGCGGCGGCGTGGCCGGGCCTACCGTGATCGTCTCGCCGCTGCTCGCGCTGATGCGCAACCAGGTCGAGTCGGCGGCCCGCGCCGGCATCCGGGCCCGCACCATCAACTCCGCCAACCTCGACGAGTGGGACGAGATCACCGCCGAGATCCACGCCGGCGCGGTGGACGTGCTGCTGATCAGCCCGGAGCGGCTCAACAACCCGGACTTCCGGGACACCGTGTTGCCGAAGTTGGCCGGCACGACCGGCCTGCTCGTGGTCGACGAGGCGCACTGCGTCTCCGACTGGGGGCACGACTTCCGGCCGGACTACCGCCGGCTGCGTACGTTCCTGGGCAACCTGCCCGAGCGCACGCCGGTGCTCGCCACCACGGCCACCGCCAACGCCCGGGTCACCGCCGACGTGGCGGAGCAGCTCGGCGACGCCCTCGTGCTGCGCGGCAGCCTGGACCGGGAGTCGCTGCGGCTCGGCGTGCTCGACCTGCCGAGCCCGGCGCACCGGCTGGCCTGGCTCGCCGACCACCTGGACCGGCTCCCCGGCTCGGGCATCGTCTACACGCTCACCGTCGCCGCGGCGGGGGAGACCGCCGAGTTCCTCCGCTCCCGGGGCTACGCCGTCGCCTCCTACACCGGCCAGGCCGAGGACGCCGACCGGCGGGCCGCCGAGCAGGACCTGCTCGACAACAAGATCAAGGCGCTGGTCGCCACCAGCGCCCTCGGCATGGGCTTCGACAAGCCCGACCTCGGCTTCGTGGTGCACCTCGGCGCGCCGCCGTCGCCGATCGCGTACTACCAGCAGGTCGGCCGGGCCGGCCGGGCCGTCGCCCACGCCGAGGTGCTGCTGCTGCCCGGCGCCGAGGATGCCGCGATCTGGCGCTACTTCGCCTCGCTCGCCTTCCCGCCGGAGGAGCAGGTCCGGGCGGTGCTGGCCGCCCTGCACCCCGACCGGCCGCTCTCCACCCAGGCCCTCGAACCGATCGTCGACCTGCGCCGGGCCCGGCTGGAGCTGATGCTCAAGGTGCTCGACGTCGACGGCGCGGTCCGCCGGGTGCGCGGAGGCTGGCTCGCCACCGGGGAGCCCTGGGTCTACGACGAGGCCCGGCTGCGCCGCGTCGCCCAGGCGCGCACCGCCGAGCAGCAGGCCATGCGGGAGTACGCGACCACGCCCGACTGCCGGCTGCGCTACCTGCGCGAGTGCCTGGACGACGCCGGCGCCGCCGACTGCGGCCGGTGCGACCGCTGCGCCGGCCCGCTCTTCACGGCCGACGTGTCGGACGTCGCCCTGACCGCCGCGCAGACCTTCCTCGGTCGGCCCGGGGTGGAGATCGCGCCGAAGAAGCTCTGGCCGACCGGGCTGGAGGCGGTGGGCGTACCCCTGAAGGGGCGGATCGCCCCGGCGGAGCAGGCGCTGCCGGGGCGCGCGGTGGGGCGGCTCTCCGACCTGGGGTGGGGCGGCCGGCTGCGCGACCTGGTCGGGCCGGAGGCGGCGGACGTCGCCGTTCCCGACGACGTGGCCGCCGCCGTGGTCGAGGTGCTGAAGGCGTGGGCGCACGGCGACGAGCGGTGGCCGCGCCGCCCCGTCGGGGTGGTCGCGGTCGGCTCGCGCCGCCGGCCCCGCCTGGTCGGCTCGCTCGCCGAGCGGATCGCCACCGTGGGCCGGCTGCCGCTGCTCGGCCAGGTGACGCCGGGCGGCGCGGCGGCCGGCGGCTCCCGTGGCAACAGCGCCCAGCGGGTACGCGCCCTGCACGGCGCCCTCACCGTGCCGGACGACCTGGCCGGCGCGCTCGCCGGGCTCGACGGGCCGGTGCTGCTCGTCGACGACCTGGTCGACTCGGGCTGGACGATGACGATGGCCGCCCGCGAGCTGCGCCGGGCGGGGGCCCCCGACGTGCTTCCCCTCGCGCTGGCGGTGGCCGGCTGAGCCACCGCCGTGGCGGGACACGGTCGGGCCGGGAAAGTTCCCGGCCGGGCAGGACTGCGACGGTCGCCACGCCGCACCACCGGCCGACCGGCGCGACGGTGCGGGGCGGTAGCGTGGGCGGCATGACCGATGACCAGGCCGGACGCGCGCGGGACGGCGGCGGTGCCTGACCAGATCACGGCCGCTTCCACCGAAGCGTCGGCCGGGCCGGAGCAGGAGTCGGCCGGGCCGGAGCACGTGTCGGCCGTGCCGGACCGGAGCACCCTCCGGCTGGCGCTGGTCGTCGGCGGGCTGGTGCTCGCCGTCCTGCTCGGCTTCGGCCTCGGCCGGCTCAACGCCGAGAGCCCGTCGGCGGCGGGGCTGGACAGCGCCCTCAGCGGCCACACCCACGCGCCCGGCACCGGTGCCCACGAGCACGGGGCCGACCAGGCCGCGGCGGCGCAGGCCGGCGGCTTCTCGGTCAGCTCGGCCGGCTACACGCTGCACCCGCTGGCCGCCACGTTCACCGCCGGCCGCCCGGGCGAGCTGCGCTTCCAGGTGCGGGACGCGCAACGCCGCCCGGTGACCCGGTTCGCGATCGTCCACGACAAGCCGATGCACCTGATCGTGGTGCGTCGCGACCTGACCGGCTACCAGCACCTGCACCCGACGATGGCGGCCGACGGCACCTGGTCGGTGCCACTGACCCTGTCGCAGCCGGGCGTCTGGCGGGCGTACGCCGACTTCACCGCCCTCGCCGACGACGGCCAGCAGACCGCCGTGACCCTCGGGGTCGACCTGACCGCGCCGGGCGGCTACCAGCCGAGGCAACTGCCGGCGGCGGCTTCCTCGGCCACGGTCGACGGGTTCACCGTCAGCTACCAGGGCACCCCCCAGGCCGGCCTGACCGTGCCGCTGACCTTCCGCTTCGACTCGGCGAGCGGGCCTGTCGCGCTGGAGCGGTACCTGGGCGCGTACGGACACCTGGTCGCCCTGCGCGAGGGGGATCTCGGCTACCTGCACGTCCACCCCGAGCCGCAGCCGGCCGACGGGGCGGTGACGTTCTGGGTGACCACGCCCGGCCCCGGGCAGTACCGGCTCTACCTGGATTTCCAGGTCGCCGGCGTGGTGCGTACCGCCGAGTTCACCATGACCGTGCCCTGACCTCGCCGGAGCCGCATCAACCAGAGGTGATCAGCCGGCGCGGCGGATCGGGCGGCGGGCGAGGTAGCGCAGCAGATCGCGGATGTGGTGCTTCTCCTCGGCCGGCACGGCCGGGTCGGCCAGCCGTTGCAGGATCACCCGGACGTCCGCCTCGACCGGGCCGTCGTCGACGCGCCGACGGGGCGCGGGACCGGCGTCGGGCAGGCCGAGCGCGCGGAACGCGGCCGCGACCGGCAGGTCCAGCGCGGCGCAGAAGCCCCGCACCTTCGCCAGCTCGGGATAGTCCTGCCAGTCCCCGGCGAGCCAACGGAACACAGTGGAGCGACCGACGCCGGTGTGGGACGCCAGGTCGGTGACGGTCCAGCCGCGTTCCTCACGGGCGTCGTCGATGGCGCGTCGCACGAAGCGTGCGAAGGCCATCTGGGGCGATACCTCTACGGAACCCATTCCTGCGGGTCTTCCCTCCCGACCGGCACCCGGCGGTGCGACTTTCGAGGGTAGTACGAAAAGGTAGGGAAACAATTGACTGATCGACCAGACCGTCCCGTCGGCGGGACTCTCCACTCCGCGAAATGGCGCGGATCACACCACGGCCGCCGACGCCCGTGTCACGCCTCCGCGTTCGGCGCGCGCCCGGCGTCCGGGGCGGGCGTCAGGAGCGTCTCCAGCCGTGGCGTCACCGCCCACTGGTCGACCAGTTCCTGGTACTCCGCCCGCTGGGCGGCGGTCGGCGCGGTGCCGGTGTGGCGGGCCCGGACGAGCAGGTTGCGTGGCGTGTGCCGGGAGTCGACGAACTCCACCACCTCGGCCTTGTAACCGTGCAACCGGAGCAATCCGGCACGCAGCGCGTCGGTGAGGACGTCCGCGAAGCGCTCGCGGAGGATGCCCTGCCGGGTCAGCAGCGCGTACGGCGCCGGGGCCGGCCGCGCGCGGAGCTGGGCGGCGACGTCGTGATGGCAGCACGGCGCGGCGAGCACCCAGCGGGCCCGCCAGCGCACCGCCCGGGCCAGCGCCTCGTCCGTGGCGGTGTCGCAGGCGTGCAGGGCCAGCACCAGGTCGGGGGCGGGCTCCACGACCGCGTCGGCGATCGTGCCGGCCACGAAGCTGACCCGGTCGGCCCAGCCGAGCCGCTCGGCCAGCTCGGTGTTGCGCCGCCGCTGGTCCTCCCGCACGTCCACGCCGACCAGCTCGACGTCGATTCCCCGCTGGGCCAGCCACCGGTACGCGGCGAAGGTCAGGTAGGCGTTGCCGCAGCCGAGGTCGACCACGCGCAGCGGCCCCGGCAGGTCGTCGGGAAGGGTCGCCGCCAGCGCCCGCAGGAACGCGTCGACCTGCCGTCGTTTCGCCGCCGAGCCGCCGATCTCGGCGAAGATCGGGTCGCCCGGGTCGAGCAGGTACTCCTTCGCCCGGTCGTGCCCACCCGGTTCGGCGGCGGGCCGGGCCGTGGCGGCCCGGTGCACCTGAGCCTCGCCGGACTTGGTGACCCGCAGTTGCAGCGTCGCGTCGGCCGTCTCCACGTGCCAGTTGCCGAACGGCTCCGCCAGCAGCGCGTCCACCGCCGCGTCGGCCTCGGGGCCGGGGGCCACGTTGCGGGTGTACGGGCGGGAGCCGTCGGAGGTGGAGATCTGCAACCGGGCACCCCCCTTGAGCGCGACCGGCCGCAGTTCGGCGCGGACCACCGAGGGCCGGTGCCCGCGGCGGCGTCCGGCGGCCACCGCCCGGGTGAGCGCGGGGTCGAGCAGCAGTGCCCGGACCTCGGTCAGGGCGGCGTCCAGCGATTCGGGCATTGCTCCATCATCCTGCTCGGTCGGGCCCGCCCCGTACGGGGTGCGGGTGCCATGCCACGTCGGGTCCGGGCGCCCCGCAGATCCCGGGCGGCCGTTTCAGACGGACGTCCCCGCACCGGAGGCCGGTACGGGGACGTCGGATGCGTGCGCTGTCAGTCGGCGGTCGCCTCGGCCGGCGTACCGGCGGCGGAGCCACCGCCACCACGACGGCGCCGGCGGCGGCGCGGCTTCGTGGCCTCGCCCTCGGCGGCTGCCGGGGTCTCGGTGGCCTCGGCGGTGATCACCGTGGTCGGCTCGCCCGTGACGGTCTCACCGGCGACGGTCTCGCCGGCGCGGCGACGCCGGCGGCGACGGGGGGTGCGGGTGCCCTCCTCGGCGGCGTCGGCCGGCGTGTCCGTCGCCGGGGCGTCGGTGCCGCCGCCGGCGCGGCGGGAACGGCGCTCCCCGCGACCGCGGCCCTCGCTGCCGCGCGTGCCCCTGCCCTCGCCCCGCCGGGACCGGCCGCCGCCGAGGTCCTCCTCGACCTCGGCCGACAGGCCGGCGCGGGTGCGCTCGGCGGTGGGCAGCGTGCCGCTCACCTCCGTGGAGATGTGCAGGTCGCTGTAGAGGTGCGGGGACGTGTGGTACGTCTCCGGGGGCTCCGGCATGTCCAGGCCCAGGGTCTTGTCGATGATCCGCCAGCGGGGCGCGTCGTCCCAGTCGACGAAGGTCACCGCGACGCCGCTCGCCCCGGCCCGGCCGGTACGCCCGATCCGGTGGGTGTAGGTGTCCTGGTCCTCGGGGCAGTCGTAGTTGATGACGTGGGTGACGCCGCTGACGTCGATGCCGCGGGCGGCGACGTCGGTGGCGACCAGGGTGTCGATCTTTCCGGCCCGGAACGCCCGCAGCGCCCGCTCGCGCGCGCCCTGCCCGAGGTCACCGTGCACGGCGGCGACGGCGAAGCCCCGGAAGTCGAGGTCCTCGGCGACCCGGTCGGCGGCCCGCTTGGTGCGCGTGAAGATCATGGTCAGCCCGCGCCCCTCGGCCTGGAGGATCCGGGCCACGATCTCGATCTTGTTCATCGAGTGGGTGCGGTACGCGAGCTGCTCGGTCTGCGGCGACGGCCCGGTCTCGGCGGTGTGCCCGGCGTGGATCGTCACCGGGTGGCGCAGGAAGCGCCGGGAGAGGGTGACGATCGGGTCCGGCATGGTCGCCGAGAAGAGCATGGTCTGCCGGTCCTCCGGCAGCATGGCGAGGATCCGCTCGACGTCGTCGAGGAAGCCCAGGTCGAGCATCCGGTCGGCCTCGTCGAGGACCAGCGCGTGCACCCGGTCCAGGCGCAGGTGCTTCTGCTTGGCCAGGTCCAGCAGCCGGCCGGGCGTGCCGACCAGGATCTCCACGCCCTTGCGCAGCGCGTCGACCTGCGGCTCGTACGCGACGCCGCCGTAGATCGGCAGCACGCGCACGCCCCGGGTCCGGCCGGCGGCGGCGAGGTCCTTGGCCACCTGGATGCCCAGCTCACGGGTGGGTACGACGACCAGCGCCTGCGGCACGCCGTCGCCGCCCTCGCCCGGCGCGAAGACCCGCTCCAGCAGCGGTACGCCGAAGCCGAGGGTCTTGCCGGTGCCGGTGGGCGCCTGGCCGATCAGGTCGGTGCCACGCAGCGCGATCGGGAGCGCGTACTCCTGGATGGCGAAGGCGCGGGTGATGCCGGCGGCGGCCAGCGCGTCGACGGTCTCCTGACGCGCGCCCAGCTCGGCGAAGGTGGGTGCCTCCGGGCGCACCGGAGCGGTGGCGGCCAGTTCCTGGCCGTCCATGAGGTCTTGAGTCAGCTCGCTCATATGGATTTGGGGGTGCCCTCTCGTGGGTGCGCCCCGCCATGTCCTCAGGGCGCGTTCGGTGTGGCGCGGGCCACACGGTCGGCGGCAGACTGCCTTTGCCGGACCGGGCCGCACGCGCGCCGCGGGCTCACACTTCGATCGGGCCGGCTGGTCGGTTGAACCAGCCTGGCCAGGTCGGCGCCCACGGCAACTGCTCCATGCTACCTGAACCGGCCAGGGGGTGTCCTGATTCCGGGGCGCACGCGCCACGCCGGGGGCATGTGGTGTGATCTGCATCACTTTAGCGTCGACTTGTCGATGGGCGGTAGCCTGCGCTGGTGCCCGATCTGCCCGACCATGCCGTCGTCGACCTGCTCGGCCTGGTGGCCCTCGGTGAGCTGCTCGCCTTCGAACGGATGGCCGTCGACGCGCGGCTCGCCCCCGACCTGCGCCGGCGGGCGGCGCTCGGGGAGATGGCCGCCGCCGAGATCGGCAACTACCGGCGGCTGGCCGAACGGCTCACCGCGCTCGGCGCGCTCCCCGACGACGCCATGGCGCCGTACGTCGGGCCACTCCAGGCCTACCACGACTCGACCGAGCCGAGGGACTGGGCGGAGGCGGTGACGAAGGCGTACGTGGGCGACGCCATCACCGACGACTTCATCCGGGAGATCGCCGAGGCGCTGGCCGAGCCGGACCGGGGGCTCGTCCTCGACGTGCTGCACGACTCGTCCTACGCCGACTTCGCCGTCGCCGAGATCCGGGCGGCCATCGAGGCCGATCCGAGGGTGGCCGGCCGGCTGTCGATGTGGGCGCGGCGGCTGGTCGGCGAGGCCCTGTCGCAGGCCGGCCGGGTGGCCGCCGCGGAGCGGGGGGCGTTCTCCGCGCTCCTCGCGCAGGGCGGGCGACTGGACGTGCCGGGGCTGTTCGGGCGGCTGACCGCGGCACACGCCACGCGGATGACCGCCGCCGGGCTGAACAACTGACCGCCGGAGCGACCCGGGGCGGTCCGCGACGGGCGACCGTTGTCACCCGTCGCGGCCGACCGGACCACTCAGCGGACGGTGAATCCGACCGCGCGCGGGGACGCCTCGGCGATCTCGACGTAGGCGACCTTGCTGACCGGCACGATGACCCGCCGGCCCTTCTCGTCGGTCAGGGAGAGGGTGCCGTCGTTCTTGGCGATGGCGTCGGTCACGATCTGCTCGATCTCGGCCGGCGACTGCGCGCTCTCCAGGACCAGCTCGCGGGGCGCGTACTGCACGCCGATCTTGACCTCCACTGTGCCTCCTCATTCGGGCGAAAGAGCCGCCGATGGGAAGGCTATCCGATCTCGGGGCCGGATGTTCAGGCTGACTCACCTTGCAGCGGGAAGCTGGCGATCCCCCGCCAGGAGAGCGCCCCGACCAACGCCTCCGCCTCGGCCTTCGGCACCTGCCGGCCGCCGGCGAGCCAGAACTGGGCGGCGGTCTCGGCCGCGCCGACCAGCCCGGAGGCGAGCAGCTCGGCGTGCGCCCGGCTGATCCCGGTGTCGGAGATGATGGTGTCGGTGATCGCCGCGATGCAGCCCTGCTCGACCCGCTCGACGCGCTGCCGCACCGCCGGGTCGTTGCGCAGGTCCGACTCGAAGACCAGGCGGAACGCCTCGCTCTCGTGGTCGACGAAGTCGAAGTACGCGCGCACCGACGCGCCGACCCGATCCTTGTTGTCGTTGGTGCCGCGCATGGCCTCGTCCACCTTCGCGAGGATCGCGTCGCAGTGCGTGTCGAGCAGGGCGAGGTAGAGATCCATCTTGCCGGGGAAGTGCTGGTAGAGCACCGGCTTGGAGACTCCCGCCCGCTCGGCGATGTCGTCCATCGCGGCCGCGTGGTAACCCTGGGCGACGAACACTTCCTGGGCCGCGGCGAGCAGCTGCTTGCGGCGCGCGGAACGGGGCAGGCGGGTGGGCCGGCCGGCGGTCTGAGCACCGTTCCCCACAGCGGTCATGGGAACCTCCGAGTCTCTTCGTACGAGCCGGCATTTCACCCGAACCGGTCGGGGCCAGGGGCCCCTCGCGGAATTGGCCCGCCGCTGTAACTTATCGCCACTGTCACCACACGGTAGCCTCAGCGGGGGCGACCAAGGAGCGCGCGGTGAGTGAAACAGGGCAACCCGGTGCCGCCACCCCGGGAGAGCACGGCGACGGGACGGGTCCGCAGGACGACCTGGCCCGTTCCGGCAGCGGGTGGGCGCCCCAGGCGGCCAGTTGGCCCCGGCGCGGGGAGGTCTCGGGCCCTCGGGAGCCCGCCCCGTCGTGGGGTCCCCCCGATCCGGCGTCCGGCTGGGCCGCCTCGTCGACGCGGCACGGAGACCTGCCGCCGCCACTGCCCGGTTCGGCCTCCGCCGAGCCGCCAGCCCGGGCCAACGGCCACCGCGTCAACGGCGTGGACCACTCCGCCGACGACGTGCCGGCCGACCGCCGGACCCCGGTCAGCGCCCCGCCCGGCGGCATGGGCGAGCAGCGCCGCGACCCGGGCAACGACCGGCTGGTGGTGCCGGCGCAGCGTCCGGCACCGGTGACCGAGCAACCGCCGGGGCAGCAGCCCGGGTTCGCCGACCCCGAAGCCGGCTCCGCCCGCTACGCCTCCGACGACCCGCGCCCCGGGCGGCAGACCCGCTGGCCCGACCACGGCCGGCCCACCTCGGCGCCGCCAGCCGTGCAGGTCCCGCCCGTGGGCACGGCCGCCAGCGGCTTCGAGGTGACGCCCGGTTTCCACGCGCCGTCCGCCGACCGTCCCGTCGCCGAGGAACCCGCGTCGGCCGCCCACGCGCCGCGCGGCTGGGGAGACTCCTTCCCGCCGGACCCGCGGGCCACCGACCCGCGTTCCTTCCCACCGGCCGCCGAGCGCCCGGCCGAGACCGCGCCGGGCGGTGACCGGCTCGCCGGCGTCGACCGCACGCTGGACCGCGGCTTCCGCGACGACCTGGGCCCCGACCCGGCGACCGCCGGCCCGGACCGCACGTCGGGTGAGTTCGGCCAGGACCCGGCGCCGGGTGGCCCGCGTGCGGACCGTGCCCCGGGCGGATACGGCCAGGACCGCGCGCCGGGCGTCTCCGACCGCCCGTCAGGCGCTTCCGGACCCGACCGTGCGTCCGGTGCTGCCGGACACGACCGCGCGTCCGGTGCTGCCGGACCCGACCGCGCGGGGCGTGGCTTCGGCGCGGGCTCCGGAGCCGGTGGAGACCGGTCGCCGGACGTCGACCGGGCAACCGGGGTGGAGCATGCTCCGGGCGTCGCCCGGGAGGCGTCGTCCGACCCGGAGCCGGACACCCCCCGGTGGCCCGCCGCGAGCGAACCGGACCGGGCCGGTCCGAGCTGGAACCGGCCGAGCTGGGGTGCCTCCGCCTGGGCTCCGCCGTGGTCGCGTGAGGAGCCCGAGACGCCGGGGCGTCGATCCCGGGAGGAGCCCGAGGCGGGCGGCCGCGGATCCCGCGAGGAACCGGGGTCGTCGGCAGGCCGCCGGTCCCGCGAGGAGCAGGCGCCGACGTGGGCCGCGGAGCCACCCCGGCCGTACGACCCGCCACGGGCCGAGGCCACCCCGCCCTACGACCCCTCGCGGGCCGAACCGGGCCGCCCCTACGACGCCTCGCCCGCCGGCTCGATGGCCCGACCGCCGTACGAGCGTCAGGCCGCCCCCGCCGACCGGGCGACGGCGCCCACTGCCGAACTGCCGGCCCCGGGCCCGGCCGAGCGGCCCGCCTGGGCGGGTCGTGGGCCGGCCGCGCCGGCGAGCGCACCCCCGCTGGCGTACGCCCCGGCCACCGGGGAGGCGGCCGCCCGCGCCGACGACACCCCGGACCGGGCCAGCCGACCGTTCCGCCTCCGGCCGGAGAGCGGCGAGGCGCCCCCGAAGTCTCCGGGCGGTCCGTCGGCCGCCCCGGGTCCCGCCGCCGAGGCCCCCGCCAGCGGGCTCGGGCGGCGTGACCGCACCCCGTCCGCGCCCGCCCCGACGAGCGCACCTCCCTACGCGGCCCGCCGTTCCGCCCCCGAACAAGCCCAGCCGGCCGCCGACGACCGGACGTCGGATCCCACGGCGGCGGTGTTGCCGCAGCGCGTCCCCGCTGAGCCGGACGTGCCCGTCGTGCCGGAGCCGCCAACCGTGGAGCCCCCCGCCGAGACCCCGGAACTCGCCCGCATCGCCACCCACCTGCGCCGCGACGACGAGCCCGCCCCGCTGCGGGAACGCCCGGAGGGCTTCGACGTCGACGCCATCCTCGACGCCGTCCGTGACGTGGCCGGCGTCCGCGGCGCCGAGCTGCGCCGCACCCCGGCCGGCGCGCACAGCCTGCGCCTCGACCTCGCCGACGGCGCCGACCCGGCCGAGGTGAGCCGGCAGGTCGCCCGCCTGCTCCAGGACCGGATGGGGTTGGCGGCCGCGCCGCAGAACGTGCCCGGCCTCCCGACCGCGCCCGCTCCGCCGGTGCGTCGCCGGTCGGCGGATCCGCGGGGTGTGGGCAGCCCGCCACCGGGAGTCGCCGGGCCGCGCGTCGCCGAGCCGTCGCCCGCCGAGACCCGGGTGCCGGGCGGCCGGCTGCCCGGCAGCCTGCCGGAGGCGCCGCAGGCCCGCGTCCAACAGCGTCCTGAGGCGGTGCCGGATGCCCCGCGTCGGCGCCGGCAGCCCGTCGCGCCGCACCGTGGCCGGGCCGCCGTGGAGGAACCGGGTTCGATCTCCGGCGCCCCGACGGGGATGGCCGGCGGCCCGACCAGCGGCGGTACGTCGTACACCGGTGGGCAGGTGACGACGACGGAGACCGCGCCGTCCCGGCCGCTGGACACCGGCGGCGCGGTGGGGCCCCGGGTGGTGATCGACCACGTCCAGGTGAGCACCTTCGGGCTCGACGCCACCGTGGAGGTCCGCCTGCTGGCCGGCGGGGAGAGCGCCGCCGGCTATTCGACCGGGCCGGCCGTCGACGGGTACGTGCTGCGACTCTGCGCGGTGGCCGCGGCGGCGGCCGTGGACGAGTTGCTGCGCGGCGGCGATCCCGGCGCCGACCGGGGGCGGTGCTTCGTCGAGCACGCCGCGGTGGTGCCCTTCGGGAACTGCGACGTGGCCACCGTCGTGGTCCTGCTGGTCTGCGACGGATGGGTGGAGCAGCTCGTCGGCTCCGCGCTGGTCGCCGGTGACCCCCGGCAGGCGGTCGTCCGGGCCACCCTGGCCGCGGTCAACCGCCGGATAGAGGCGCTGCTGGCCTGAGCGTCCCCGGCAGACTGGAGGCATGAAACGCGCCATCCTCCGGCCGGACCATCTCCTCCCCGTGCACTCCGTCCCGCCGCCCTGGCCGGGGCGGGAGGTGCGGCTCGACGGCACGACGACGTACGTCCGGGACACGCCGGCCACCGCACCCGGCGCGGAGCCGGCGCTCTACGTGCACGGCCTCGGCGGCTCGTCGCAGAACTGGACCGACCTGGCGGGCCTGCTCACCGACCACCTCGACGGGCAGGCCATCGACCTGCCCGGGTTCGGCCGCAGCGAGCCGGGACGCCGGTACACCGTGCCGGCCTTCGCCGAGCGGGTGATCCGCTGGATCGAGCACTCCGGCCGGGGCCCGGTGCACCTGTTCGGCAACTCCCTGGGCGGGGCGGTGTCGGTGCAGGTGGCGGGGCTGCGGCCGGACCTGGTCCGGACCCTGACCCTGATCTCGCCGGCCCTGCCGTTCCTCGACTTCCGGCGTTCGTTGCAGGGTCGGATGCTGCCGGTGCTGGCGATCCCCCGGGGCGAGCGCCTGGTCGGCTGGCGGCTGGCCCGGGTCGCGCCCGAGGTGATGGCCCAGCAGGTGATGGAGGCGTGCGTCGCCGACCTGACCCGGGTCTGCGACCAGCGCCGGCAGGAGGCGCTGGAGGAGATCCGCGCGCGGCACGAGACCCCGCACCACGCCGCCGCGTACGTCCGGACGTTCCGTGGGCTGGTCTCCAGCTTCCTGCGGTCCTACCTGCCCGGCCCCGGGTCGCTGTGGCGGCTGGCCGGGGCGGTCCGGGCGCCCACGCTGGTGATCGGCGGGCTGGCCGACCGGCTGGTGGACGTGCGGGTGGCGCCGCAGACGGCCCGGGCCATCCCGGACAGCCGGCTGCTGATGCTCGACGGGGTCGGCCACGTGGCGCAGTTGGAGGTTCCGCGCCTGGTCGCCCGTTCCGTGCTGGGCCTGCTCGCCGAAACGGGGGACCCCGCGCGGCGGTCCGACATGGCAGGCTGACCGGGATGCCCCCCGCCCACCGCCCCGCCGCGGCCAGTCGCGCCGAGGGCCGTCGTCGTGCCTCCGTACGGGCGCCGGCACCGGCTGACGACCGGGACCTGACCCGCCCGCGGCACCGCCGTCCGGCGCGTCGGCGACACCTCGCCCAGCTGGTCGCGCTCGTGCTGGCGGTCGGCGCGGCGGTTGCGCTGATCGCCGACCGGCGGGGCGCGGCCGGCGAGGCGGAGGTGCTCACCGCCGAGCAGTTCGGCCCGGGGCCCGCGCCGGAGGCGGCCTCGTCGTTGCCGGCCGTGTCCGCCCCGACGTCCCCGTCCGCCTCGACGTCCCCGTCCGCCCCGACGTCCCCGCCGGCCGTGCTCCGGCTGCCCGGGCCGGTGCCCTCGGCGGGCCGGGGCAGCTTCGGCTACGACGACCGGGTGGGCCCGGTGCTGGGTGACACCGGCACGCTGCGCCGCTACCGGGTGGCCGTGGAGTCGGGCGCCGGCGAGGACGCCGGCGAGTTCGCGTCCGCCGTCGAGCGGGCGCTCGCGGGGCCGGGGAGCTGGGTCGACGGCGGGCTGCGGTTGCAGCAGGTGGCCGGCGGCTCCCGGCACGACTTCACGGTCTACCTCGCCACCGCCCGGACGGCGGGTCGGATGTGTGCCGCCGGCGGGGTGAACATCCGGGTGGGCGGGCGGCCGTACACGTCGTGCCGGGCGCCGGGCAAGGTGATCATCAACCTGGATCGCTGGCGGCTCTCGGTGCCGCACTTCGTCAGCGCGAAGGTGCCGCTCTCGGTCTACCGGACGTACGTGGTGAACCACGAGGTCGGCCACCAGTTGGGGCACCGGCACGAGCGCTGCCCGGGCAAGGGCCGGGTGGCGCCGGTGATGATGCAGCAGACGCTCTTCCTGAACGGCTGCGTGGCCAACCCGTGGCCGTACCGGGACGGTCGCCGCTACGCGGGCCCTCGGCTCTGACCTTCCAGGCCGCGGCGGGCCGGGCTCCATCAACCGGAGTACGCGAGTCCGAATTACGTTAGTTGCGATCGCCTGACCGATTGGCGTGGGATTCTCATGTCATGACGTTGTCGTCCCCACCCGAACCGACATCGCACGACTCGTCGTCCTCGGCGGCACCGCCCCGACCAGCAGGGCCGCGGTGGCCGACGGCACCGTTGCGGGACCGTCGGGTGGTGGGGCTCGGCGTCCTCCTGGTGCTCGCGGCGACCGCCACCGTGGCGCTGGCCCGGGCCGGCGAGCAGGCGGCCGACCCGGCCGGCAGCCCTCGGGGCGGGACCTCGTCCGAGGCGGTGCCGGTCGAGCGGCCGCGGCCCTCCAGCTATCCCCGGACGGGGCCGGGCGGCTTCACTCCCGCGCCCGGCGACTCCCCGGTGTGGGGCACCGACGGGCCGCTGCGGCGTTACCAGGTGGCCGTCGAGCAGGACACCGGCCAGGACGCCGCCGCCTTCGCCGTGGCCGTCGACGGGGTGCTGGCCGACCCGCGCGGCTGGATCGCCTCGGAGGAGTTGCGGGTGCAGCGGGTGGCGGAGGCGGGCGAGGCCGACTTCACCGTCTACCTGGCCACCCCCGGCACCTCGGAGCGGATGTGCGCCGAGGGCGGGCTGAGCACCGACGGCTACACCTCCTGCCGCCTCCCCGGTCAGGTGATCATCAATCTGGCGCGCTGGCTGGAGGCCGTTCCGGACTACGGCGCGCCGCTGGAGACCTACCGCGCCTACGTCGTCAACCACGAGGTGGGGCACGAGTTCGGCGAGGTGCACCAGGCCTGCCCGGGGCCCGGCCAGCCGGCGCCGGTGATGCAGCAGCAGACGTACGGCCTGGACGGCTGCGCCGCCAACGCCTGGCCGTACGTCGACGGCTCCCGGTACGAGGGCGAGATCGTCCCCGGCATCTGAGTTATTCCCGGTCCCGCAGTGCGGGCGACGTGTCACTCCTCATGGCAGGTCGCCCCTGGTGCGAGCGACAATGGCCCGGTTCGCCATAGCCGATCCCGGGGAGTCCACCGTGTCGCTGCCCCCGCTCGTCGAGCCCGCCGCCGAGCTGACCGTTGACGAGATCCGCCGCTACTCGCGCCACCTGATCATCCCGGACGTCGGGGTCGAGGGGCAGAAGCGGCTGAAGAACGCCCGGGTGCTCTGTGTCGGCGCCGGCGGTCTCGGCTCGCCGGCGCTGATGTACCTCGCCGCCGCGGGGGTCGGCACCCTGGGCATCATCGACTTCGACACCGTCGACGAGTCCAACCTCCAGCGCCAGATCATCCACGGCGTCTCCGACGTCGGCCGCTCCAAGGCCGAGTCGGCGGCGGCCTCGATCCGCGAGATCAACCCGCTGGTCAACGTGGAGATCCACAACACCGCGCTGGACCGGGAGAACGTGCGGGACATCTTCTCCCGCTACGACCTGATCGTCGACGGCACCGACAACTTCGCCACCCGCTACATGGTCAACGACGCGGCGGTGCTGCTCGGCAAGCCGTACGTGTGGGGGTCGATCTACCGCTTCGACGGCCAGGCGTCGGTGTTCTGGGCCGAGCACGGCCCCTGCTACCGCTGCCTCTACCCGGAGCCCCCGCCGCCCGGCATGGTGCCCTCCTGCGCGGAGGGTGGCGTGCTCGGCGTGCTCTGCGCGTCGATCGGGTCGATCCAGGTCAACGAGGCGATCAAGCTGCTCGCCGGCATCGGGGAGCCGCTCGTCGGCCGGCTGATGGTCTACGACGCCCTGGAGATGAGCTACCGCAAGATCAAGGTCCGCAAGGACCCGAACTGCGTGCTCTGCGGCGAGAACCCGACGGTCACCGACCTGCTGGAGGACTACGAGGACTTCTGCGGCGCGGTGTCGGTGGAGGCCCAGGAGGCGGTGGTCGACGCGACCATCACCGCCCTGGAGCTCAAGGAGTGGCAGGACGCGGGCAAGGACATCTTCCTCGTCGACGTCCGCGAGCCGGCCGAGTACGAGATCGTCCGGATCCCCGGCGCGACGCTGATCCCCAAGGGCGAGATCATCTCGGGCGAGGCGCTGGCCAAGCTGCCGCAGGACCGGCAGATCGTGCTGCACTGCAAGTCCGGGGTCCGCTCGGCCGAGGCGCTCGCCGCGCTCAAGGCCGCCGGGTTCCGTGACGCGGTGCACGTGCAGGGCGGCGTGCTGTCCTGGATCAAGCAGATCGACCCGTCGCTGCCGGCGTACTGAGCCCCTCGGCCGAGGTCACGGCGGGCCGTCCCGACCCCTGTGACCTCGGCCGATTCGGCGAGGCGGGATCGCATTCCCGCCGGTAGCGTTGCCGCCGTGGTCGACATCGATGCCGCGGTCGGATTCGTCGTGGCGCACGGGGACACCGTGGAGCGCGCCCGGCTGTCCCGGCTGCGCACCGGCGCCGCGCCGCCGCCCGAGCTGCTCGACGACGCGGAGGTCGGCGAGGCACCCGGCGGTGGCTGGCCGGCGACGCTGGGCGTCGGGATCGCCTCGGTGGACGCCACCTGCTTCCGCCTGTCCGAGCTGGACGACCTGGGGGCGCTCGGCCGCCCGGCCGCCCGCCGGGCGCTGGACTGGCTGGCCGCCCGGCAGTTGCGCGACGGCGGCTGGGAGGAGGATCCGGCGCTGGCCGGCCACGCCCCCGAGTGGGCCCGGCCGGGCGACCCCGAGGCCGGGTTCTACCTGACCGCCAACGCCGGCTTCTGGTTGACCGTCGCCGGCCTGGACGCCCGCGCCGCCGGGCCGCTCGACCACCGGGTCGGCGGCGCGTACGCGGGTGTCGTGCACGCCTCCGCGCAGTCGCTGGTCGCCCGGCTGCGCCCGGACGGCGGCTGGCCGTCCTTCCTGCCCGCCGGCTGGCTCAGCGCGGCGGTCCTGCACCGGCAGGAGATGTTCCACGAGGCGGCGCGGATCCAGGTGATCCTCGCCGAGCGGATGCCGGAGCTGTCCCCGAGCGACGTGGCGTGGCTCGCCGCGACGCTGCGCCGCGCCGGCATCGACGGAGAGGACTGGCTCATGGCGCGGGCGCGCCGCCGGCTGACCGAGACCCAGCGCAGCGACGGCGGATGGGAGAGCGACGACGGGCACCAGTTCGACGTGCACACCACGCTGCGCGCGATCCGGGCCTGCCGCTGACACCCACCTGACCAGACCTATCTGAGCTGGCTGATCACCAGCGGCCACCAGGCGTCGGGCGCGAACGCGGCCCGGTCGATGCTCTCCAGCACGGTGCGCAACGTCTCCGCCCGCTCGGCCCGGCCCGGCTTGCCCTCGTCGGCCTCGACGAAGAGGGCGAACTGGTAGAGGAACTCGACGAAGGTGCGGAAGTTGCTGTTCACGGCCTGGACGTCCTGCTGCGCCAGGTCGAACTGGAGGATCTCGCCGGTCTTCGGATCGAGCACGTAGAGCAGGTCGGGGTTGTCGGCGACCGCCCCGACCACGATCAGCCGGAGGTCCAGCGAGCCGTCCTCGGTGCTGAGCTGGATGGTGTCGAACAGCTCGATGTCGCCTTCCAGGAAGGCGGTGTAGACGACCGCCACGTCGAGCGGGATCTCGTCGCCCGCCGGCAGCAGGTCGGGGCCGAATCCGCCCTCCAGCCACGCCTCGCGCGGGTACGGGATGAGCTCGTCCTCGTTCCACAGTGAGCGGAACCGGGGGTCAGCGGCCATCGGTGGTCCTTCGCGTCTCGGGGTGCGGGCGGCGGGCGGCGCGCCGGAGGCGGCGGCGTCCGGACGGCGGACGTGGGGCGGCGTCAGGACGCCAGACCGGCGGCGACCAGCAGGCGTCGCCAGTTGTCGGCGTGTTCGCCGGCGTGCCGGCCCGTGCGCAGCCGCCGGTCCCGGACGCCGGGGCCGAGAACGACGGCGACCAGCTCCGGGTAGCCGGGGCCGAGCACGTGCTCGTCGAAGAACGTGACCGGGTCGCCGGCGATGACGGTGAACTCCACGTCCTCGTCGGGGTGCTCGTACTGGAAGACGTAGTCGTCCGGCTCCATCCAGTAGACGTCGAGGTCGGCGGTGTCGAGGTAGATCGGCGCGCCGGACGCGATGTCGCCGCGCAGCTTCGGCGGGATGCTGTGCACCTCGTGCCCGACCGCGAGCGGGCTGCCCATGGGGTCGTCCTCGTCCACGACGCGGGCCGCCCAGGCCGCCGGGCTGAGGATCGCCTCGGGCGGGTCGAACCGGAAGTTGTCGCCCGCCAGCCGGCCGAACAGGCTGTAGACCTCGGCCAGCCCGGGCAGGTCGGGGATCGGCTCCAGCGGGGTGGGCTCGCCGATGACGACGCCGAAGCCGCGCTCGGCCTCCAGGCGCCGCAGCAGCGCGAGCTTCTCGCGGATGCCGTCCAGGCGCGCCGGGTCCTGCGGGCTGGTCACGGGATCACCTTGACGATGACCGGTGTGCCCTCGGGAACGTCGCGCAGCGCGACGGAGATGTCGCTGCCGAGCTGGCGATTCGTCCAGGCGTCCATCGGCCTGAGGTTATCGTACGTGTCCGTTCCGTCCAGTTGCAGCTCCTGGATGTGGTCGGGGTCGTAGCCCTGGCCCCGGGCGGTGATCGGCCCCTTGCCGGCGTAGAGGCGCTCCACCACGTTCTTGTTGGCGAGGTACTTGTTCGTCTCGGGCGTGCCCTTGTCCTGGGTGAGGCGGCCGTCCTTGGTCAGGTTGCGGATCATCCGGTCGCGGTAGATGTTGGTGCGGGTGCGGCGCTTGCCGGTCGACGGGTCGTAGACCTTGTTGCTGTCCCGGTCCGACGGCGCCTTCTTCAGCTTGCCCTCCTGCCCGAGCCGGGCGAGGTCCCGCGCCTTGCGGTCGAAGTCGCGCTTGTCGAAGTCCGGCCGGTTCTTCAGCACCAGCACCGCCGGGCCGTTCGGCTTCGTGCCGGCCGCCTTGGCCGTGCGGAAGACGTCGGCGTTCTCCAGGTACGCGGAGACGACGCGGGCACCCCTGGCCTGCGTCTGCCGCGGCGGAGTGGTCCGCTTCCTAACCATTGAGCACCGTCTCCACGGCCATGCCGATGAGCGTGTCGATGATGAAGCCGGTGATCATCTTGAAGATCGGGATCTGGAGGAGGGAGGCTCCGAAGGTGACGGCCGCCGTCACGATCGCCTGGGCGATCTGGATCGCCAGCAGCGCCAACTGGATGATCACCTGGATCTTCAGGGCCAGCACCACGCCCGCCGCGACCATCAGCCCGACGCCGATGACGGTGGCCGGGCGGGCGACGTCCGCGATGTTGCGCGCCGCCGACTCGCCGTCGTTCCACTCCCCGGCGAACGCGGTGAAGCTCTCGCCCCGGTTGTTGTCGAGCACCGTCCGCGCCGCCGACTCCAGTTGCGCGACCGAGCCGGAGATCCGGCCGGACATGCCGGTCCACTCCCCGGCGAGCTGGAAGATCGCCGTCTCGTCGGACTGGGGCCACTCGTAGCCGAGCATCGAGAGCAGGGAGGCGAGCTCGCCCGGGATCGTCAGACCCACCGCGGCTCCTTTCGTGGTCGGGGCGGCTCAGCCACCCAGCGAGCCGAAGAGCGAGCGGAAGGAGGCGGCGGCGTTCTCCTCGGCGGCCCGGTAGCCGTCGGCCATCCCGCGCAGCCCGTCGACGTAGCTCTCCAGCTCGGTGATGTTGGTGCTGAGGCACTCGGCCAGCGCGTCCACGCACGCCTGGTGGGCGATGCCCAGCAGCGACCCGATGTCGTCGCCGCCGAAGGCCTCGGCGTAGCCGCCGACCGTTGCCTGGAAGCCCTCGAAGACCTGGCGGACGGACTCCTTGGCCTGCTCCAGCTCGTTCGCGCCGCGACCCAGCGCGTCGATGTCGACGTCGAGGCTCTCCACGTTCAGCTCCCGTGCAGTTTTCGCATTGTCTCGCTGACGGCCTGGCTGATCTCCCGCATCTGCCGCAGGCCCTGGTCCTGGAGGCGCTCGATGGTGGAGTTCAGCGCGGCGAGGTCGGGCATCGGCTCGGCTGCGACGGCGCCGTCGTCCTGGGCGTCGAGCGCCGTGTTGACGGCCTGGCGCAGCTCGTCGGCGAGGTATTCCGAGCCCTCCCGGAGCACCCGGGGGTCGATCTCGACGGCGCTGACCCGGCCGTCACCACCGAGGGTGACCCGGATCCGGCCGTCGGCGGCCTCGGCCACCGACTCCGCCCGTTCCCGGGGCACGGCGCCGCCACTGACCTCACGCAGTGCGGCCCGCGTCTGTGCCAGTTGCCGCTCCAGGGCTTCCTCGCCCAGCATGCCGCCTCCCCAAGACAAGCCGCGCCGAACCCGCACCAGCGTAACGGCCAGCCACATCGCGGCGGGCTGCCCCGCCACCGCGGACACGGTGATCCCCGGCACGGCCGCCACCGGGCACCGTCACCCGCGCAGGTGGCCGTCCCCGGTGACCACGTACTTCGTGGAGGTCAGCTCGGGCAGGCCCATCGGACCGCGCGCGTGCAGCTTCTGCGTGGAGATGCCGATCTCGGCGCCGAAGCCGAACTCGCCACCGTCGGTGAACCGGGTCGAGGCGTTGACCATCACCGCCGCCGCGTCCACCCGGGCCACGAACTCCCGGGCGACGCTTGTCGAGTCGGTGACGATCGCCTCGGTGTGGCCCGTGCCGTACCGCCGGATGTGCGCGACCGCCGCGTCGAGCGAGTCGACGACGGCGACCGAGATGTCGGCGGAGAGGTACTCGGTGGCGAAGTCCTCGTCGGTGGCCGGCACCACCGACGCCGAGTGGGCGGCGACCCGGTCGTCGCCGTGCACCGTGACGCCCGCCTCGGCGAAGGCGGCCAGCACCGGCGGCAGGAAGGCGTCGGCGACCGCCGCGTGCACGAGCAGCGACTCGGCGGTGTTGCAGGTGGACAGCCGCTGGGTCTTCGCGTTCAGCGTGATCGCGAGGGCTTTGGACAGGTCCGCGGCGGCATCGACGTAGACGTGGCAGTTGCCGACGCCGGTCTCGATCACCGGCACGGTGGACTCCTCGACGACCGTGCGGATCAGGGACGCGCCGCCGCGCGGGATCAGCACGTCGACCAGGCCCCGGGCGCGCATCAGCTCCTTGACCGAGTCACGGGTGGTGGCGTCGAGCAGCTGCACCGCGTCCGCCGGCAGGCCGGCCCCGGCGACGGCGTCGCGCAGCACCGCGACCAGGGCGGCGTTGGAGTGGGCCGCCGACGAGGAGCCGCGCAGCAGCGCCGCGTTGCCCGACTTCAGGCAGATGCCGGCGGCGTCGACCGTCACGTTCGGCCGGGCCTCGTAGATGATGCCCACCACGCCGAACGGCACCCGGATCTGGCGCAGCTCCAGCCCGTTGGGCAGGGTCGAGCCCCGGACCACCTCGCCCACCGGGTCCGGCAGCGCGGCCATCTGGCGCAGCGCGTCGGCGATGCCCGCCACCCGCCCCGCGTCGAGGGCGAGCCGGTCCAGCACGGCCGCGCTCAGCCCGGCCTCGCGCCCGGCCGCCAGGTCCGTGGCGTTCGCGGCCAGGATCTCCGGCGTACGCGCCACCAGCGCGTCGGCCATCGCCACCAACGCGGCGTCCTTGGCCGTACGCGTGGCGACGGCCAACGCCTCCGCCGCCGTACGTGCCCGCCGGGCCTGCTCGCTCACGCTCATCGCCGCTCTCATCTCCTCAGTCGATAGGAAGGGCCCCCTGCTATACGAAATCCGATAACAAGGTGCCCTTCCTTACAGCAGAACCAGGTCGTCGCGGTGGACTACCTCACGCTCGTACGCCGGGCCGAGCGCCGCGGCGAGTTCCGTGGTGGAGCGGCCGAGCAGTCCGGGCAGCTCGACCGCGTCGTAGTTGACCAGCCCCCGGGCGACGGGTGCGCCCTCGGAGTCCACCAGGTCGACCGGGTCACCGGCGGTGAACGCCCCGTCCACGGCCGTGATCCCGGCGGGCAGCAACGACTTGCGGCGCCCCACCACCGCCGCGACCGCGCCCGGGTCGAGGTGCAGCCGACCCCGGGGCGAGGTCGCGTGGGCCAGCCAGAACAGCCGGGCCGCCGGGCGTCGGCGGCTCGGGTGGAACAGCGTGCCGACGGGCTCGCCGGCCAGCGCGGGGGCGGCCAGCGGCGCGGCGGTCAGCACCACCGGGATGCCGAAGCCGGTGGCGATCCGGGCCGCCTCCACCTTGGTCACCATGCCGCCCGTGCCCACCCCGGCCCGGCCGGCGCCGCCGATGTCGACCCCGCTCAGGTCCCGCTCGTCGTGCACCTCGCTGATCCGGCTGGAGCCCGGGCGGGTGGGGTCGCCGGTCCAGAGGGCGTCCACGTCCGAGAGGAGCACCAACAGGTCGGCGTGGACCAGGGCGGCGACGAGGGCGGCCAGCCGGTCGTTGTCGCCGAACCGGATCTCCTCGGTGGCGACCGTGTCGTTCTCGTTGACGATCGGCACCGCCCGCAGGTCGAGCAGCTTGCGCAGGGTGCGGTACGCGTTGCGGTAGTGCGCCCGCCGGGTCACGTCGTCGACGGTGAGCAGGACCTGCCCGACGGTCAGCCCGTGCCGGGCGAAGGCGGTCGCGTACCGGCCGATCAGCAGGCCCTGCCCGACACTGGCGGCGGCCTGCTGGGTGGCCAGGTCGCGCGGACGCCGGGACAGCCCGAGCGGCGCGAGGCCAGCGGCGATCGCGCCGGAGCTGACCAGCACGACCTCCCGGCCCTCGGCGGCGAGCTGGCCCAGGCTGCCGACCAGCGCGTCGACCCGCTCGTCGGCCAGGCCGCCGCCGGCGGTGGTCAACGAGGAGGATCCGATCTTGACGACGACCCGCCGGGCCGCCGTGACTACGTCGCGCACCCGCCTATTCTGCGCGGTCGGTTCCGGCACACCCGGTCGGCTTCTCATATCGTGGCCGGTCGTGAGACCTGACGAGTACGTCGAGGCGGTGCTGGAACTTGTCGAGCGGATCCCGCCCGGCCGGGTGATGTCGTACGGGGCGGTCGCCGACGCGCTGGCCGAGCGGTCGGGGCGGACCTCCGCCCGGCTGGTCGGCTCGATCATGGCCCGGCACGGCGGGGGAGTGCCCTGGCACCGGGTGGTGAACGCGGCGGGCCGGCTGCCACCCGGTCACGAGCGCGAGGCGCGGGCCCGGCTGCGGGCCGAGGGGACGCCGCTGCGCGAGGCCGGGGTCGACATGACGGCGGCGAGCTGGCTCCCGGAAGAGGGGATGTGACCAGAGCCATAACGTGAGTAACATTCGGCCCCATGGAAGCGCCGCCGGGTGGAGCCGGCTCATCCGCGTCGGGCGTGCTGCCGCGCCGGGTGCACGCCGGCTACGCGCTCGGGTCGCTGGCCACCGGCGCGTTCGGCACCGTGCCCGGCCTGCTCCTGCTGCCGTACCTCACCGACACGCTCGGCGTCGCGGCGGGCGCCGCCGCCCTGCTGGTGCTCCTGCCGAAGGCGTGGGACGTGCTGGTCAACCCGGTCGCCGGCCGGATCTCCGACCGCACCCGGTCGCGCTGGGGCGCCCGCCGGCCGTACCTGCTGGGCGCCGGGCTCGCGCTCGGCGCGTGCTTCGCCGCCATCTTCGCCGCGCCGTTCGGCGCCGGGCCGGCCGCCGGGGCGTACGTGGCGGTCGCCTTCCTCGCCGCCGCCACCGCGTTCGCCTTCTTCCAGGTGCCGTACGTGGCGATGCCGGCCGAGCTGACCGGCGACTACGCCGAACGTACCCGGCTGATGACCTGGCGGATCGCGGTGCTGGCGCTGGCCATCCTGGTCTCCGGCGCGGTGGCCCCGCTGGTGCGCGACGCCGGCGGCGGAGGCGTCCCGGGGCACCGCTGGATGGGGCTCTTCGTCGCCGGGCTGATCGTGCTCGGGGCGGTCGGCGCGTTCCTCGGCACCCGCTCCGCGCCCGTCGGCACGGTGGGGGAGAGCGAGCCGACGCTGCGCGCCCAGCTCGCCGTCGCCACCCGGAACCGGCCGTTCCGGGCGCTGCTGCTCTGCTTCGTGGTGCAGTCCGCCGGGGTGGCCACCGTCCTCGCCGGGGTCAACTACTTCGCCGACCAGATCCTGCGGGACTCCGAGGGCGGGCCGACCATCCTGTTCGCCTGCTTCGTCGGGCCGGCGCTGCTGGTGATGCCGCTGTGGACCCGGGTCGGGGCACGGATCGGCAAGCTCGCCGCCCTGGTCGCCGCGTCACTGATCTTCGCGGCGGGCGCGTTGGCCCTGGTCGCCGCGCCGGTGCTGCCCGCGCCCGTGGTCTACCTCCTGGTCGCGCTGATCGGCGTCGGGTACGCCGGGCAGCAGGTGTTCGCCCTCGCCATGCTCCCCGACTGCATCGCGTACGACACGGCGCGCACCGGCCGGCGGCAGGCGGGAGTCTTCACCGGCCTCTGGACGGCCGGCGAGACCTTCGGGCTGGCCCTCGGGCCGGGCATCTTCGGCCTGGTGCTCCAGCTCAGCGGCTACGTCTCCTCCGACACCGGCACGTCGGCGGCCCAGTCCGACACCGCCCGGCTCGGCATCCTGCTCGGCTTCACCGTGCTGCCCGCCCTCCTGGTCGGCCTGGCCGTCCTGCTCCTGCGTCCCTACGACCTGACCCCCGCCCGGCTGGCCGACGCCCAGGCCGAGGCCGTGTCCCGCCCCGCCGGTCACCCGGTTGTGGTGGTGGACGACCACCGCTGAACCCCACGGAAAGGCAGCACGACTCCATGACCGACGAGGAAGCCGGCCGGCGCGCGCTGCCCGGCAACGGGTTGCCCGCCGAGCGGGTGCTGGCGGAGGTGCGGGCGCTGCGGGCCGCCGACCGGCCCACCCACGGGGGGCGGCTGTTCGCGTACGTCTACGACCCGGCGGTGCCCGGGCTGGACGAGCTGGCCGCCGCCGCGTACGCCGGCAGCGCGCACGTCAACGGGCTCGACCCGACCGCCTTCCCGTCCCTGCTGGCGATGGAGAACGCGCTGGTCGGCGCGGCCGCCCGGCTGCTCGGCGGCGGCCCCGGCAGCGCCGCCCCCGACGTCGTCGGCAGCGTCACCAGCGGCGGCACCGAGTCGCTGATCCTGGCCGTGAAGGCCGCCCGCGACGCCCACCCGGAGATCGCCGCGCCCCGGATCGTGGTGCCGGCCAGCGCGCACGCCGCGTTCGCCAAGGCGGCGCACTACCTGCGGGTCGCCGTGGACACGGTGCCCGTGTCGGCGCGGACGTTGCGGCCCGCCGCCGCCGACGTGGCCGCCGCCATCGGCCCGGAGACCGTGCTGGTGGTCTGCTCCGCCCCCTCGTACGCGCACGGCGTCATCGACCCGGTCACCGAGATCGCCGCCGCGGCGGCCGAGGCCGGGGTGCGCTGCCACGTGGACGCCTGCTTCGGCGGCTGGACCCTGCCGTACCTGCGCCGGCTCGGGGCGCAGGTGCCCCCGTTCGACTTCGCCGTCGCCGGGGTCACCTCGATCTCGGTGGACCTGCACAAGTACGCGTACGCCCCGAAGGGCGTCTCGGTGCTGCTGCACCGCGAGCCCGCGCTGCGCGCCCCGCAGTACTTCGCGTACGCGGACTGGCCCGGCTACACGATGGTCAACCCGGTGATCGCCTCCACCCGCTCCGGCGGGCCGATCGCCGCCGCGTACGCCACCGTGCGGCACCTCGGCGACGACGGCTACCTGCGGCTCGCGGCGGTCACCCGGGACGCCGCCGCCGGCCTGGCCGACGCCGTCCGCGCGGTCGACGGGCTGCGGCTCATGGCCGAGCCGGAGTCGACAGTCGTCTGCTTCACCTCCACCGACCCCGGGCTCGACCTCTTCGTCCTGGTCGACGAGTTGGCCGCCCGGGGCTGGCACACCCAGCCCCAACAGTCGTACGCCGATTTGCCGCGCAGCGTGCACCTGACGGTGACGGCCGCGGTGGCGCCCCGGGTGGCCGAGTTCGGCCCGGACCTGGCCGACTCGGTGGCCGCCGCGCGGGCCGCCGGGCCGGTCGCGCTCCCCGCCGAACTGCTCGCCCTGGCCGGCACGCTGACCCCGGAGGCGCTCACCCCGGAGCTGGTCGCCGGTCTCGCCGCCGGGCTGGGCCTGACCGTCCCGGCCGACGCCGGCACCGACGCCGCCGCCGCTCCGGCCGACGCCAGCGCGCCGGGCGGGCCGCTGCCCGGGCGGACGGCGGTGGTCAACACGCTGCTCGACGCCGCGCCGCCCGCGCTGCGGGAGCGGCTGCTGGTGGAGTTCGTCGGCCTGCTGCAACGCCCCACCTGGTGACTGTCGGCGGCTGACCTCGGCGGTCGCCCGGCCGGCCGCCGAGGAGACGACGTTCTCCACCGTCGCGGTGCCGTCCGCCGGCCGGGCGGAGCGACCGGTGGGCGCCACCGCGGACTGTGGTTGACTGGTGGCGGGCTTCGGGAAGGGGGCGGTCGTGCAGGTGCCGGCAGTGCTCGGCGAGCCGATCCGGTTCGTGCTGAACTGGGGCCGCCGCTACTCGCTCTGGGTCTTCAACTTCGGCCTGGCCTGCTGCGCGATCGAGTTCATCGCCACCAGCATGGGCCGGCACGACTTCATGCGGCTGGGCGTGATCCCCTTCGCGCACGGGCCCCGGCAGGCCGACCTGATGGTGGTCTCCGGGACGGTCACCGACAAGATGGCCCCCGCCATCAAGCGGCTCTACGACCAGATGCCCGAGCCGAAGTACGTCATCTCGTTCGGCGCGTGCTCCAACTGCGGCGGCCCCTACTGGGATTCCTACTCGGTGACCAAGGGCGTCGACCAGCTCATCCCGGTCGACGTCTACGTGCCCGGCTGCCCGCCCCGGCCCGAGGCGCTGCTGCACGGCATCCTGCGGCTCCAGGAGAAGATCGCCGCCGAGCAGTCCGGCATCGGCGGGGTGCCCCGCCCGGACGCGCTCGCCCCGCCGGTCGACGCCCCGCCGGCCGACGCCGGGTCCACCGGCGCGCGCCCGCGCTCGGCGGAGTCGCTGACCGCCCCGCCGGTCCGCCCGCCCCGCGACTGAACCGCGACCGGAACGCGGTGGCCGCCGGGGGCTAGCCTGCGCACCATGAACCACTCCGCCGATCAGCGTTCCGCCTACATCGTCGACGTGCTCACCGAGGAGTTCGGCGCGTCGATGGCCCTCGACCCGGCCGCCTTCCGGCGCAAGTTCCGCAAGATGGCCGCGTCGCCGTTCGCCTTCTACCGGGGCAGCGCCTCGCTGTTCTACGCCGACCAGGTCGGCGCCTTCGCCGACGAGCGGTTCCTCGACGACCGGACCAGCCGGGTGTGGATCCACGGCGACCTGCACGCGGAGAACTTCGGCACGTACATGAACGCGTCCGGGCAGCTCGTGTTCAACGTCAACGACTTCGACGAGGCGTACGTCGGCCCGTTCAGCTGGGACCTGAAGCGCCTGGCGGCCAGCGTGGCGCTGATCGGCTACACCAAGGCGCTCTCCGACCGGGCGATCAGCGACCTGGTCGCCGGCTTCGCGAGGTCGTACCTGACCGAGCTGCGGGCCATCGCGGCCGGCGGCGACGACGCGATCGGCTCGATCACCCTGGACAACGCCGACGGAGTGCTCCGCCGGGTGCTCCAGCAGGCGCGGCTCAACACCCGGGTCGACCTGCTCGCCGCCCAGACCACCATCGACAACTACGAGCGCCGGTTCTCGCTCGGCGACGGCGTCTTCGAGATCGACGCCGAGACGCGGGAGCGGGTCTGCGCCGCGTTCGAGCGGTACCTCGGCACCCTGCCGGCGTTCTCCGCCCAGTTCCGTCCGGTGGCCACGCACATCAAGGACGTCGTGCTGCGCAAGGGAGTGGGCATCGGCTCCGCCGGGCTGCCGTCGTACAACCTGCTCCTGGAGGGCCACACCCAGGCGCTGGAGAACGACGTGGTCATCTACATGAAGCAGGCCCAGGTGCCGGCGGTGGCCCGGCACATCGCCGACGAGGCGGTCGCGGCCTACTTCCAGCACCAGGGGCACCGCACCGCCGAGTCGCAGCGCGCACTCCAGGCGCACGCCGACCCGTGGCTGGGCTTCACCGAGCTGGACGGGGCGGGCCAGCTCGTCGCCGAGGTCTCCCCGTACGCGGCCGACCTCGACTGGGCCGACGTGAACGAGCCGGAGGAGCTGGCCGGGGTGCTGGCCGACCTGGGCCGGGCGGTCGCCCGGATGCACTCGGTGGCCGACGACGAGTCCAGCCACGACCTGGTCGACTACTCCACCGAGGAGGCGATCGTGGCGGCGGTGGACGCCGACGAGGCGGGTTTCGTGGCCCACCTGGTCGACTTCGCCCACGCGTACGGCGTCCAGGCCCGGCAGGACCACCAGCTCTTCGTCGACCTGTTCCGCAACGGCCGGCTGCCCGGCCTCTGAGCGGCGTCAGGAGCCGAACTCCAGCACCACCTTGATGTCGTCGGGTTCGTGGGCGTACGCCTCGGCGTACGCCCCCACCGGCACCCGGCGGGTGATCAGCGAGTCGAGCCAGCCCCCGTCGGCACGGGTCAGCGCCTCGGCGGCCAGGTCCCAGTGCCGGCGGTTGGCGTTCACGGAGCCGAACACCACGTTGTTCTCCAGCACGAGAGCGCGGTTGAGCGCGCCGGCGTCGAAGTCGATGGTCCGCCCGCCGCTGGAGACGCCGGTCAGGCAGACGACGCCGGCCGGCCCGACCTTGCACATCACGTCGAGGACGACCACCGGCGCCCCGGTGCACTCCAGCACCACGTCCGGTGCGAAGTCCAGCTCGTCGACCGGCACGGTGTGGTAGGTCGCCCCGAGCGCCCGGACCAGCTCCGGCTTCGGGCCGGTGGTGTTGCGGTCCAGCACGTGCACGGCGAGCCCGCGCTGGGTGGCGAGCAGCGCGGCCAGCAGGCCGATCGGTCCCGCCCCGGTGACCAGTGCGGTCTGCGGCTGCCATTCGGCGCGGGCGCCGATACGCTCGATGTGTTCCCACGCCTTGGCCACCACGCTCGTCGGTTCCAGCAGCATGCCGACCGGGGCGAGGGCCCGGTCCAGCCCGACGGCGAACCGGGGTTGCAGCCGCCAGCGTTCCCGGGCGAAGCCGGGCAGGGCCTTGATGCCGTGCTCGGTGAACTGGCCGTTGCGGCACATGTCCCACTCGCCGACCGCGCAGTTCGGGCAGGGCACCGGGTCGGGGTGCCGGACGATCCCCGCGACCAGGTCGCCGGGTTGCAGGGTGCCCGACGGGTCCTCCAGCACCCGGCCCAGTGACTCGTGCCCCAGGACCAACTGGTCCACGCCGGGCGGCGCCTCGCCGTACTCGCCGGCGATGATCTCGTGGTCGGTACCGCAGATCCCCACCGCCAGCGCCTCGACCAGGATCGCGCCCTCCTCGGGCGGCGGCTCCGGATGGTCCTCGACCAGCCGCAGGGAGTCGGCGACACCCGGGATGACAGTCACAGCGCGCACGGCCCCATCCTTCCCGGCCGGCCCGCCCGTCGGCGGGCAAAGCGACCAGATCACCCCGGATCGGGGGCGTCCCACCGGCGCCGCCCGGGCGGGCGGGGCCGGGCGCTGGGCCGTCGCTCGCTCCCGGCGGGCCCCACCCGGCAGGCCCTAGGATCAGCGGCATGACTCCGGAAGAGGTCGGTCAGCGGATGGTCGCGCTGCTCGCGACCGCCGAGGTGACCCCGTCGGTCTCCGGCGGCCAGGCACACGCCCGGGCCACTGTCGACGTACCGCCGGCGCAGTGGCGCGACGCGCTCCGCGCGGCCCGCGACGACGCCGAGCTGGCCTGCGACTTCTTCGACTGGCTCTCCGCCGTCGACGAGCTGGCCGGCGGCTTCGACGTGGTCGCCCACCTCTGGTCCACCACCCGCCGGCACGGCCTCCTGCTGCGCACCCGGGTGCCCCGGGAGGCCCCCTCGGTCGCCTCGGTGGTCGACGTCTACCCCGGCGCCGGTTGGCACGAGCGGGAGACGCACGAGATGTTCGGCATCGACTTCCCCGGCCACGCCGGGCTGACGCCGCTGCTGCTGCCGCCCGAGTTCGAGGGCCACCCGCTGCGCAAGGAGTTCGTGCTCGCCTCCCGGGTGGCCAAACCCTGGCCGGGCGCCAAGGAACCGGGCGAGTCCGAGGCCGGTGGCGGGCGCCGGCCGATCCGTCCGCCGGGCGTACCGGCGCCGGGGGAGTGGGGGACGACCCCGACGCCGGCCGGTGCGGGCGGGGTCGGCGAGGGCCCGCGCGGCGGCACCCCCGCCCGTCCGGCCCGGGAGCGGCCGGCCCGGCCGGCGCCGGGGGCCCGTCCGGCCCGTACCGCCCGGCCCGCCGGTGCCGCCGACGGCCCGGCACCGACCGATCCGCCGGCCCCCGGCGCGGGCCAGGAGTCGGCTGACCCGCCGGTCTCCGGCGCGGGCCCGGTGTCGGCTGACCCGCCGGTCTCCGGCGCGGGCCCGGCGCCGCGCGGCCCGGCCGCCGACCGGCCGGCACCCGACGACCGTGCCGGCGACGACGGAGGTACGCCCTGATGCCGCTGTGGTTGGAGCTGGTGATCCGGGTGGGCGGGGTGCTGGTCGCCTTCCTCACCCTGCCGCTGCTGGTCGGTCAGGCCGAGCACAAGGTGATGGCACACATGCAGGGCCGGCTGGGCCCGATGTACGCGGGCGGCTTCCACGGCTGGGCCCAGCTGGTCGCCGACGGCGTGAAGTTCGTGCAGAAGGAGGACGTCACGCCCCGGGAGGCGGACCGGGCCGTGTTCCGGCTCGCCCCGGCGGTCGCCCTCGTGCCCTACCTTCTTGTCCTGCTGGTGATCCCGCTCGGCCCGAACGACCTGGTCGGGCAGCCGCTGGACGTCGGCCTGTTCTTCGTGCTGGCAGTGGTGGGCGTGGGCGTGGTGGCGGTGTTGATGTCGGCGTGGGCGTCGGCCAACAAGTACAGCCTGCTCGGCGGGATCCGCGGCGCGGCCCAACTGCTCGGTTACGAGCTGCCGCTGGTGCTGGCCGCCGCGTCGGTGGCGATGGCAGCCGGCACCCTCAGCCTGTCCGGCATCGTCGAGGCGTGGCAGCCGTGGTGGCTGCTCTGGCAGGCCCCGGCCATGGTCGTCTTCTTCCTCGCCGGGCTCGCCGAGATCCGTCGCCCGCCGTTCGACATGCCGGTCGCCGACTCGGAGCTGGTCTTCGGCTACATGACCGAGTACACGGGGCTGCGGTTCGCCTTCTTCCTGCTCGCCGAGTACGTCGGCATCGTCGTGATCGCCGCGCTCACCACCGTGCTCTTCCTCGGTGGCTGGCAGGGCCCGTTCGCCGACGCGCAGCTCGGCTGGCTGTGGACCCTGCTGAAGGTCTTCGCCGTCTCGTTCCTGATCATCTGGCTCCGGGTGTCCTACCCCCGGCTACGCGAGGACCAACTCCAGCGCCTCTGCTGGCTGGTCCTGGTCCCCGTCTCCCTGGGCCAGCTCGTCCTGACGGCCGCCGTCCGCGTAGCGCTGTAACCCACCCCCACCCCCGCCCCTGCCTTCCCCGCCCCTTGGCGCTCGTCGATCTTGCACTTTGTGCCTCGACATATCTACCAAAGTGCACAATTCGCGGGCACAAAGTGCAAGATCGCAGGGCGGGGCGGGGCGGGGCGGGGTGGGGTGGGGTGGGGTCAGGGGAGGGGGGTGTGGGTGGGGGTGACGCGTTCGGTGGGTGGGGGCGGCGGGGGCGGGGTGCCGTCGCCGAAGGGCCGGCCGCCCAGGGTTTCCCGGCCGTGCGGGGTGAGCCAGTTCGCCAGGTCCGGGCCGAGCGGCACCACCCCGGTCGGGTTGATGTCGCGGTGCACCTCGTAGTAGTGCCGCTTGATGTGGTCGAAGTCGACCGTGTCGCCGAAGCCGGGGGTCTGGAACAGGTCCCGGGCGTACGCCCACAGCACCGGCATCTCGGTCAGCTTGCTCCGGTTGCACTTGAAGTGGCCGTGGTAGACCGGGTCGAAGCGGACCAGCGTGGTGAACAGCCGGATGTCCGCCTCGGTGATGGTGTCCCCGACCAGGTAGCGCTGCCCGGCCAGTCGCCCGCCCAGCAGGTCAAGCCGGTCGAACAGCCGGCGGTACGCCCTCTCGTACGCCGCCTGGTCGCCCGCGAAGCCGCACCGGTAGACACCGTTGTTGACGTCCCGGAACAGCACCGCGCTCACCTCGTCGATTTCGTCGCGCAGCCGCTCCGGATAGAGGTCGGGCGCGCCCTCGCGGTGGTACGCCGTCCACTCGGTGGACAGGTCGAGGCTCATCCGCCCGAAGTCGTTGGTGACCACCTGCCCGGTCGGCACGTCCACGATCGCCGGCACCGTGATGCCCCGCTCGTAGCCGGGGAACCGGGCGAAGTACGCGTCGGCCAGGCGCTCGATGCCGAGCACCGGGTCGCGCCCGCCCGGATCGAGGTCGAACGTCCAGCTCCGCTTGTCGTGGGTCGGGCCGGCGACCGCCATCGAGATCGCGTCCTCCAGCCCGAGCAACCTTCGTACGATGATCAACCGGTTCGCCCAGGGGCAGGCGCGGCTGACCGCCAGCCGGTAGCGGCCGGGCTGCACCGGCCAGCCGTCCCGACCGTCGGCGGTGATCCGGGTGGCGATGTAGCGCTGGTCCCGGGTGAACTCGCCGCCCGGTTCGACATACCTGCCGCCGGTCCGCATCAGCACCTCGTCGCCACCGGCCGCCCCGCCACCACCGGATGCGCCACCGGCCGTCGCGCCGCCGTCTGTCGTGCTGCCCTCGGTCGTGCCGTCCACGCCCGCCCCCTCCGCCGTCGCCTTCGTCCGTCCCCTCCCATCATGGCGGCTTCGCCACGGTCGGGGCGCGTCGAGCGTCGACCTCCGTCCCGTCCCGCCGGTTACCCGGTCCGGTCGTCGCCGGCGGGTGCGCTCGGGGCCGTGCAGACGGCGCGCGGATACGCTGCCGCGATGACCGATGTGGAGGCGGCGGCCCGGCGCTTCATCGCCGACGTGTGGAACGCCCGCCGGGAGGAGTCCGCGTACGAGTTGGTCGCGCCGCAGTGCCCGGGGCTGGGCGGCGAGGGCCCGGAGGCGACGCTGGCGTGGCACCGGGAACGACGTGCCGCCTTCCCCGACCTGCGCTACAAGATCGTGGACGTGGTGGCCGGCGGGGACCGGGTGGCGGTGCACTGGCGGGCGGCCGGCACCCACGCCGGGCCGTTCGGGCCGGTGCCGCCGACCGGGCAGGTGGTCAGCTATTCGGGGGCGAGCTTCCTGCGCTTCGACGACGCGGGCCGGATCGTCGACGTGTGGAGCAGCACCGAGCTGTTCCAGCTCCTCCAGCAGCTCGGAGTCGAGATGCTCCCGCCCGCGGCGGGTGGGATCAGCGGGACCGGGGCGTGATCCTGCCCAGCGGGATGTCGATCTCCCACGGCTCCGGGACGAGGATGCCGTCGGTCATCCGGGCCTGCTCGACGTAGACGCGCTTCGCCGGGTCGAGCTTGTGGGCGTGCACGACGGTCCAGGAGTCGGTCTCGATCCGCCAGAAGTAGGGGATGCCCGCCTCGGCGTACAACGCGGGCTTGAGCACCCGGTCGATGCTCCGCGACCCCTCCGCGACGATCTCGACCACCAGCATGACCTCGTGGGGCTGGTAGTGCGACGGGTTGCGCGCGGCGGCGTCCAGCTCTGTGACCAGCACGTCGGGGAAGAAGGACCGGGTCCGGGAGAGCCGCACCTCGACGCCCTGCGTGACGTCGAGGTCGGGCGGGCAGGTTTCCTCCAGCGCGGCCATGAGGCGACCGGCGATCGACTGGTGAAGTCGCGTGGGGGAGGGCGACACGATGAGGTTTCCGTCCAGGAGTTCGTGGCGGCGGCCGTCGTCGGGCAGGCGGTCGAGGTCGTCGGCCGTCCACCCGCCCGGCGGCGGATGGTCGCCCTGCAACGCGACGGTCATGGCGAGCCCTTTCCGGTGCGTCGTTCTCCCCACCGCACCGTACCGCCGGCAGACCCCGGGTGGTGGTCGCGCGCGCCGCGGCCACAGGGCAGGATGGTCGGCATGACCGACCGCAGCGAGCGCAGCGAGCCGGGCGGCACCGACCCAGATCGTGGCCTGCCGGGCGCGGGCCTGGTCAAGGGGCTCGCGGTCACGTTGAAGACGATGACCCGCCGCTCGACCACCCAGCAGTACCCGGACGTCGCCCCCGAGCTGCCGCCCCGCTCACGTGGGGTGATCGCGCTGCTCGAGGAGAACTGCACGGTCTGCATGCTGTGCGCCCGGGAGTGTCCGGACTGGTGCATCTACATCGACTCCCACAAGGAGGAGGTGGCGGTGCCCGGCGCCGCCCGCCCCCGCCAGCGCAACGTGCTCGACAAGTTCGACATCGACTTCTCGCTCTGCATGTACTGCGGCATCTGCGTGGAGGTCTGCCCCTTCGACGCGCTCTACTGGTCGCCCGAGTTCGAGTACGCCGAGTACGACATCAAGGACCTGCTGCACGACAAGGACCACCTCGGGCAGTGGATGGCCACCGTGCCACCGCCGCCCGCGCACGACCCGCACGGTGAGCCGGCGAAGGAGGAGACCGCCGCCGCGCGCAAGGCCGCGGTCCCGGCCGCGCCCGCCGCCCGTCCCGCCGCCCCTGCCGTACGCCCCGAGCCCGAGGCCGGCGCATGACCGGTGCGGACGTGCTGCTGCTCGCCCTCGGGGCGGTGGCGGTCGGTTCGGGGGTGCTGGTGGTGGCGACGCGACACCTGGTGCGCGCCGGCCTCTACCTGGTGCTCTGTCTCGGCGCGCTGGCCGGGATGTACCTGGTGCTCACCGCCGAGCTGGTGGCCTGGGTGCAGGTGCTGATCTACGTCGGCGCGGTGGTGGTGCTGCTGCTCTTCGCGGTGATGCTCACCCGCGCCCCGATCGGCGCCTCCGACGACCTGGACCGGCCGGGCTGGGCCGCGGCGCTGATCGGTGGCGGCACCGGCCTGGGGCTGGCCGCCCTGCTGGTCGACGCCTACCGCTGGACGGCCGTGGAGCTGCCCGACGCGGGCACCGCGGAACGCCTGGGCGATCAGATCTTCCGCAGCTGGGTGCTGCCCTTCGAGGTGCTCTCGGTGCTGCTGCTGGCCGCCCTGGTCGGGGCCATCGTGATCTCCCGCCCCGACATCGGCCGGCCGAAGGCCGACCAGGGCAGCGACCGGCCGAGGGCCGACCAGCGGAGCAGCGAGGGGCGGTCGCGGTGAGACCCGTCATCCCGTACGTCACCGCCGCACTGCTGTTCGGCCTCGGCGTCTACGGCGTACTGCGCAGGCGCAACGCGGTGCTGGTGCTGATGGCCGTCGAGCTGATGCTCAACGCGGTCAACCTGATCCTGGTCACCGCCGACACCACCGTGCGGGCCCAGCTGCCGCACGGCGGGCAGGTCTTCGCGCTCTTCGTGATCGTGCTGGCCGCCGCCGAGATCGGGGTCGGCCTGGCGATCGTGCTCCAGCTCTACCGGCTCCGGTCCACGGTGGCCGTCGACGAGGTGGCGCTGACCGAAGGCCGGCCGACCGACAGCCCGGTCGAGCCGGCCCTGACCCGGTCCGGCGCGGGCAACGGCGCCGGGGCCCGCACCCGGCCCGGGTCCGTCGACCGCCCGGAGGGGGAGCGGTGAGCACGACCACCCTGCTCGGCGCGCTGCTGCCGGCCGTACCGCTGGTCGCGGGTCTGCTCGGCCTGCTGCTGCCACCCGCGCCGCGCGGCGCCGGAACGGACGGGGGCCGCGCCCGACAGGTGGCGATCGCGCTCGGGGTGACCGGTGCGGCCGGTGCGCTGGCGCTCGCCGTCGCGCTGCTGGCCACCCTCGACCGGCCCGCCGAGGCGTCCACCACCTGGGTCGACCTCGGCGGGCTCACCGTGAGCCTCGGGGTGCGGCTGGACTCCGCCGCCGCGCTGGTCGCCGTCGCGGTCGCCGCGGTGGCCCTGGCCGTGCAGGTCTACTCGGTCGGCTACCTGCGGCGGGGCCCGCACGACGACGTCGACACCGACCACCGCTACCCGCCGTACGCGGCGCAGATCAGCCTCTTCACCGCGGCCATGCTGCTGGTGGTGGTCGCCGGTGACCTGATCCTGCTGCTGGTCGGCTGGGAGGTGATGGGCATCTGTTCCTACCTGCTCATCGCCCACGACCGCCGGCTGCCCGAGGCGCCGGCCGCCGCCATGAAGGCGTTCCTGGTGACCCGGGTCGGCGACGTCGGCTTCCTGCTCGGCATCGCGCTGCTCGGCGTCTCGGCCGGCAGCTTCCGGATCGCCGACGTGCTCGCCCACGACCACGCCACCGGTACGCTGACGGCCGCCTGCCTGCTGCTGCTCGCCGGGGTGGCCGGCAAGAGCGCCCAGTTCCCGCTGCACACCTGGCTGCCGGACGCGATGGCCGGCCCGACGCCGATCTCGGCGCTGATCCACGCCGCCACGATGGTCGCCGCCGGCGTGTACGCGGTGACCCGGCTCTACCCGCTGTTCGAGGTGACCCCGGCCGCGCTGACGGTGCTGGGCGTGATGGCCTCGGTCACCCTGCTGCTCGGCGCGTTCGCCGCCACCGCCCAGGACGACCTCAAGCGCGTGCTGGCCTGGTCGACGGTCTCGCAGATCGGCTACATGACAGGCGCGCTGGCGGTCGGCTCCACCCCGGCGGCCCTGTTCCACCTGCTCACCCACGCCGCGTTCAAGGCGCTGCTGTTCCTCGCCGCCGGTGCGGTGATCCACGCCGTCGGCACCACGCTGATGTCCCGCATGGGCGGGCTGCGCCGCAGCATGCCGGTCACCTTCTGGTGCACGGTCGTCGGGCTGGGCGCGCTGGCGGGGCTGCCCCCGCTGTCGGGCTTCTGGAGCAAGGACGGCGTGCTCGCCGTCGCCCAGGACGCCGCCCTGCACGGCACCGGCCCCGCCCCGGCCTGGGTGGGCTGGCTGGTCTGGCTGGCCGGGCTGGTCGGCGTCGCGGTCACCGCCTGGTACGCCACCCGCCTGCTGCTGCGCACCTTCTTCGGCGAGACGCGGATCCCGCTGGCCCACCCGCACGACCCGCCCGCCGTGCTGCGCTGGCCGCTGCTGCTGCTCGCCGTACCGGCCGCCCTGCTCGGCCTCGCCGGCTTCGACCAGTCCTTCGCCCGCCGGCTGCTGCTGACGCCGACCGTCAGCGCGCCGGCCGGCGAGCATCTCCTGATCCACGTCGGCCCGGAGTTGCTGCTGCCGCTGGCGCTGCTCGTCGTCGGGTCCGGGCTCGCCTGGCTCCGCTGGCGGCGGGACCCGGCCGCCGACCCGGCGACCGGGCTGGGCCCGCTGCGGCCGGTCTTCGCCGCCGCGTTCCGGCTCGACGACATCCAGCGCGCCCTGGTCGTACGCCCGACGACGGCGCTGGCCCGCGCGGCGCGTACGACCGACGAGGTGGTGGTGGACGGCGCGGTCGAGGGCAGCGGCCGGGCCGCGCTCGGCCTCGGCGGCGGGCTGGCGGCGCTGCACCGCGCGGCGCTGCCGCGCGCGGCGGCCGGGGTGCTGGCCGGGGCGCTGCTGATCGGCCTGGCGGCCGTCCTGATCGGAGTCTCCGCATGAGGGCCGTGAGTGCGAGGAGTGAGCCGGGTTTGCGAGCCCCGCAGTCGCGAACTGAGGTGACGCCGTGAGCGCGAGGAGTGAGCCGGTGTTGCGAGCCCCGCAGTCGCGAACTGAGGTGACGCCGTGAGTGCGAGGAGTGAGCCGGGTTTGCGAGCCCCGCAGTCGCGAACTGAGGTGACGCCATGAGGTTGGGGGAGTTCCTGCTGGTGGCGGTGCTGGCACTGCCGGCGCTCGGCGCGCTGGCGGTGGTGGCGACGCCCAGGGACCGGGCGGCCCGGATCGTCGGCACGGTCGTCGCCGGGCTGACCCTGGTGGCCGCCGCGCTGCTCCTCGTCGGCGATCGCGGCTGGACCGGCTACGCGGCCGACGCCCCCGCCGTGCGCCCCTGGCACCGGCTCGACCTGCCCTGGGTGCCCGGCCTCGACCTGCGCTTCCACCTCGGGGTGGACGGCATCTCCTGGCCGCTGGTCGTGCTGACCGCCCTGCTCACCCTGCTCTGCTGCGCCTACACGGTGTGGAAGGTGCCCGACGGCGGCAGCGGCCGGGCGCTGGTGGCCCTGCTGCTGGCCGTCGAGGTCGGCATCCTCGGCACCTTCCTCGCCCTCGACCTCGTGCTCTTCTTCGTCTTCTTCGAGGTCGTCCTGCTCCCCATGTACGCGATCATCGCCGGCTGGGGCGGCGCGGACCGGCGGCGGGCGGCCCGCAAGTTCGCCCTCTACACGCTGCTGGGCTCGGTGCTGCTGCTGGTCGGTGTCTTCACCGTGGTGGCCGCCGCCGGGACGGCCGACGTGGTGGCGCTCACCGGCGGGACGGGGCTGTCCCGGGGCACCCAGCTCGCCGCGTTCACGCTGCTCGCGCTG
This sequence comes from Micromonospora sp. NPDC047074, assembly GCF_040643815.1. Lineage (NCBI taxonomy): Bacteria > Bacillati > Actinomycetota > Actinomycetes > Micromonosporales > Micromonosporaceae > Micromonospora > Micromonospora sp. NPDC047074. The sequence goes on along the minus strand of NZ_JBEYVB010000006.1, from coordinate 82,948 downwards.
GCCTTCGCGGTGAAGAGCCCGCTCTGGCCGCTGCACTCCTGGCTGCCCGACGCGCACACCCAGGCACCTACCGTCGGCAGCGTCGTGCTCGCCGGGGTGCTGCTCAAGATGGGCACGTACGGGCTGATCCGGATCGCGGTCGGGGTGGCTCCCGAGGGCGCCCGCTGGGCCGCCCCGGTGCTCGGCGTGCTGGCGGTGGCGGCGATCCTGGTCGGGTCGCTGGTCTGCCTCGCGCAGCGCGAGCTGAAGCGGCTGATCGCGTACTCCAGCGTCGGGCACATGGGCTTCGTGCTGCTGGGGGTCGCCACGCTCACCGCCACCGGCATCCAGGCGGCCCTGATCGGCAACGTCGCGCACGGGGTGATCACCGGCCTGCTCTTCTTCCTCGCCGGCGCGGTCAAGGACCGTACCCACACCGGGTCGCTGGACGAGCTGTCCGGGCTGCGGGAGACCGCGCCCCGGCTGGCCGGGCTGCTCGGCTTCGCCGCCGTCGCCTCGCTCGGCCTGCCCGGACTGGCCGGCTTCTGGGGGGAGGCGTTCGCGGTGGTGGCCGCCGTCGAGGTCGGCGGGGCGCTCTGGACCACCCTCGGCGTGCTGGCGGCGGTCGGCGGGGCGCTCACCGCGGCGTACCTGCTGCGGCTGCTGCGGCGGGTGACGCACGGGCGGCCCAGCCCGGCGGTCGGGCGGCTCACCCCCGGCCTGGCCGGCGTGGAACTGGTCGCGTGGGCGCCGCTGGTGCTGCTCGCGCTGGCGGTCGGCCTGGCCCCGACCCTGGTGCTCGGCGTCGCCGAGGCCCCCGTCGACGCCCTGGTGGAGGTGCTGCGGTGAGCGAGCGGAGCGAGCGAATCATCGGGCGCAGTGCTCTGGTGGCTCGTGACGGCGCGCAGCGGAGCGGAGTGCGGGCATGAGCGTGGTGCAGAGCGTCGACAACGTGGCGCTGCTTCCGGCGTACCTGGCCGCCGGCACGGCCGTGCTGGTGCTGCTCGCCGACCTGCTGGTGGCCCGCTCCCGGGTCACGCTGGCGACGGCCGCCGTCGGCGCGGCGGCCACGGCGCTCGGCGCGGCCGTGGTCGGTGCGGGAGGCGAGCGGCGTACGTTCTGCGTCGGCCCCGACTGCTCGTACGTCTTCGGTGGCCGGGCCGCCCTCGTCGCCGGGGTGGTCGCCCTGCTGACCCTCGGCGTGCTCGCGCTGTCCGGCCCGCTGCTGCGGGCGGGGCAGTCGCCGACGGGGGAGTACTGCTTCCTGCTCGCCTGTTCGATGACGGGCGGCGTGGTGCTCGGCGCGGCCGGCGACCTGATCACCCTGATCGTGGCGCTGGAGACGCTCACCCTGCCGCTCTACGTCCTCGTCGGGCTGCGCCGGGGCAGCCTGGCCAGCGCCGAGGCGGCGGTCACCTTCTTCGTGGTCAGCGTGGTCGCCACCACGGTGACCCTGCTGGGGGCGGCGCTGCTCTACGCGGCCACGGGCGGGCTGCACCTGGGCCGGATCGGCGCGCTCCTCGCGGAGCGGCCGGAACTGCTGGACCTGCCGCTCACCACCGCCGCCGTGGCGCTGGTCGTGCTGGGGCTGGCGTTCAAGGTGGCGGCGGTGCCGTTCCACGCCTGGGCGCCGGCCACCTACGACGGCGCGCCGCTGCCGGTGGCGGCATACCTGTCCACCGCCTCCAAGCTGGGCGGCGTGGTCGCCCTGCTGGCCGTCGTGCAGCACGCGCTGCCGGCCGACGTGACCGGCCCGGTGCTCGCCCTGCTCGCGGTGCTGACCATGACCGTCGGCAACCTGGTGGCGCTGCGCCAGCGGCGTACGGTGCGGCTGCTCGCCTGGTCCTCCGTGGCCCAGGCCGGTTACATCCTCGCCCCGCTCGGCGCGCTGGCGCTGGCCGCCGGGCGCGCCGCCGACGCCCGCACCGCCGCGTACGCGGCCGCCGTCGCGTACGCCGTCTTCTTCGTGGTGCTGGAGTTGGCGGCCTTCGCGGCCGTGGTGGCGCTGCGCCCGGCGGGCGCCGACGGCGGCACGGTCGACGACCTGCGCGGCGCTGCCCGCCGGCACCCGTGGCCGGCGGTCGCGCTGGGGCTGGCGCTCGTCGGGCTCGCCGGCCTGCCGCCGGGCCTGGCGGGCCTCTTCGCCAAGGTGACAGTGGTCCGTTCGCTGCTGGACGGGGGCGCGGGCTGGCTCGCCGTGGTGGTGGCCGTGAACGCGGTGATCGGGCTGGCCTACTACCTGCGCCTCACCGCCGCACTCTGGGCCGCGCCGGCCGCGTCGCCCGGTGGCAGGGAAGCGCCGGCTGCCGCGTTCGCCCCGGTCGGCGGCGTTTCGGCCCCCGTGCGGGCCCGGACGGTCGGCCTGGTGCTCGTCGTGGCCACCGCGGTGGCGATTGTGATCGGTTTCGCACCGCAGCTCGTCCTCGACGTCGCCGCGCGCTGAACGGCGCTCCCGGCGGTCGGTTTCCCGCTTTCCGGCGGGGTAGGCATCGACGGGCACTCCGGACATCCCAGGCAACTCTCAGCCATGAGACGGATGGTTGACGGGTACCGGGATGTTGAACCGGTCAGCGGGTCCCGCGTGATCCGTGCACCGAAGGAGTGATCGTGCACCACAACCGTCTGAAGACCGCCGCGCTGCTCGGCCTGCTCACGTCGCTGATCCTGGCGGTGGGCTACTGGTTCGGCGGCAGTGGCGGCCTGGTCATCGCCGTCGTCCTGTCGCTGGTCATGAACGGCGTCACCTACTTCTACTCCGACAAGCTCGCGCTGCGCTCGATGCGGGCGCAACCGGTCAGCGAGGCACAGTTCCCCGAGCTGTACCGGATGGTCCGCGAGCTGGCCACCGAGGCCGGGCAGCCGATGCCGCGCCTCTACGTGAGCCCGACGGCGCAACCCAACGCGTTCGCCACCGGGCGGAACCCGCAGAACGCGGCCGTCTGCGTCACCCAGGGGATCACCGAGATCCTCGACTATCGCGAGCTGCGCGGGGTGATCGGGCACGAGCTGTCGCACGTCTACAACCGGGACATCCTCATCTCCAGCGTGGCGGCCGGTCTGGCCGGCATCATCACCATGCTGGCGAACATCGCCTGGTTCATCCCGCTGGGCGGGGGCGACGACGAGGATTCCCCGAACCCGGCCGTGCTGCTGCTCACCATCATCCTGGGCCCGATCGCGGCCACCATCATCCAGTTGGCGATCAGCCGCAGCCGGGAGTTCCAGGCTGACGCCTCCGGCGCCCAGCTCACCCGGGACCCGCTGGCCCTGGCCAGCGCCCTGCGGAAGATCCACATGGGTACGCAGAGCCGGCCGCTGCCGGCCCAGGGGCAGCTCACCAGCACCGCCCACCTGATGATCGACAACCCGTTCCGGGGCGGCGGCGTGGCCACGCTCTTCGCCACCCACCCGAAGATGGAGGAGCGGGTCGCGCGGCTGGAGCGGATGGCCGCGAACAGCGGCCCGGTGCAGTTCCAGCGCTGAGGCGTTGATCACCTTTCCGCCCGTGCCCGGTCCGCCGGGCACGGGCGGGACCTGCGTGTGAGCGCGTTAACCGTTTCTTCCACCCGCCGCGCGGCGTTAGGGTCGAAAGGTTTCCCGCTCGTTACACCACCTGGAGGTCGACCGTGGCCGCACTGCGCCAGTACCTGGGCGTCTGGCGGATCCCCGGAGCACCGATGCTGCTGCTCACCGGCATCATCGGCCGGCTCGGGATCGGGATGACGCCGCTGGCGCTGCTGCTGGTCGTCGAGCAGGTCACCGGGCGCTACTCGCTGGCAGCCGTCGCCGGCGGCATCTACGCGCTCTCCGGCGCCGCGCTCAGCCCCGTGGCCGGCCGGATCGCCGACCGGATCGGCCCCAGCCCGGTGCTCGTCGGCACCGCCATCGCCCACCCGTTCGCCCTGCTCGGGCTGCTCTGGGCCGCCCGCTCCGACTCCGGCAGCCTGGCGCTGGTCTTCGTGGCCTCCGGGGTCGCCGGGGCCACCTATCCGCCGCTGACCGCCGCGATCCGGGGCGCCTGGAACGACCTCACCTCACCCGCGTCCGGCCGGTGGCACCTGCGCAACACCGCCCTCGCCGCCGAGACCACCCTCTTCGAGATCGTCTTCGTACTCGGACCGCTGCTGGTCGCCGGCTTCATCCTGTTCGCCGACGCCGGGGCCGCCCTGGTCGGTTCGGCCGTGGTGACCCTGGTCGGCACCCTGGCGGTCGCTTTCGGCCGGGTGATGCGCGGCTGGCAGCCGCACCCGCGTGAACACCACACCAGAGGGCTCGGGCCGCTGCGCGTCCCCGGCTTCCCGGCGCTGCTGCTCTGCGTGGCCAGCATCGGCGTCGCCTTCGGCGCGGCCGGCGTGACCGTGCCGGCGTTCGCGACCGCCTACACCTCCGACGACCCCGACAGCCTCGCCGGGGTGCTGCTGGCCGTCTGGGGCGTCGGCAGCGCCGTGGGCGGATTCTGGTTCGGTGTCCGCAAGCCGGCCCGGAACATGACCCGGCAGTTCTCGCTGCTGCTCGGTGCGGTGGCCGCCAGCTTCGCCGTGTTCGCCGTGATGCCCACCCCGCTGGCGCTGGGCACCGCCCTGGTGATCGGCGGTGCCACGATCGCGCCCGCGCTCACCCTGGAGAACACCCTGGTCGGCCGGATCTCCCCGACCAGCATGCTGAACGAGGCGTACACCTGGGTGGTGACCATGTCGGTGGGGGCCAGCGCCGCCGGCGGCGCGGTCGCCGGCCTGATCGTCGACCACGGCGGCGGGGTGCCCTGGGCGTTCGTCTTCGCCGGGGTCGCGGTCGCCGTCGGCGCCGGGGTCGCCGCCCTGCCCGCCGGGCCCATCGCCAGCGCCGAGGCGAGGGCGGTACGCACCGAGGAACTGCTACCCGCCTGACGACCCGGCCGGTGCGGGTGCCACCTGCCGCCGCGCCGGCTCCGGCCGCCGGTCCATGGTCCGCCACGGTCCACCGAGCAGGGGTGTGAGCACGACGAGGAAGTAGCAGGTGCCGACCGCGACGAGGGTGCCGGTCGTGCCGAGGTGCTCGCTGGCGAAGCCCGCGCCGAGCGCGCCGAGGGGGATGGCGGCCCAGGCGCCCGCGCCGATGACGCCGTAGACGCGGGCGCGCATGTGCGGCGGCACCCGTTCGAGCTTGACGGTCCCGATCAACGGGTTGATCGCCCCGGCGGCGAAGCCGGAGACCGCGAAGACGGTGGCCTGCACGGGCAACGGCAGCCCGGCCGCGAGGCTCCAGAGGGGCGGAGCGCCGGCCACGGCGAACGCGGTCACGAAGGTCGTGCGGCGGGGCAGCCGGTGCCCGACGGCGCTGAAGGCCAACGAGCCGACGAGGGCGCCGCCGCCCATGGCGCCGACCAGCAGCCCGAAGGCGGTCGCACCCCCGAGTTCGCGGGCGGCGCGTGTGCGGCCAGGAGGCCCACCAGGGGCGTCCGGCGCGGCGGCGCGCTCAATCGGGCCGCCGGAACGCGTGGTGGATCAGCGTCACCGGGCGGGCGTCCGCCCGCTCGGGGTCGCTGCGCGCCGCCCAGCGTGCCGCCAGCGCCTCAAGATCTTCGCGCAGTTCCACCAGCTCGTCACTCGTCAGGTGCAGCGTGGTGTCGCTGCTGGCGGTGCCCCGGACCCACTGCGGCTCGTAGGTGGCCTCGGCGGCGAGGTAGGCCTGCAGGTTCTCCGTGTAGCGCTGGAGCACCGCCCGGCGCAGGAGATCGGAGGCGGCCTTGCGTTCCGGATCGTCGAGCACCTCGAACGGTTCCCAAGCGGTGCGGGCGTGCGCCGCCCGCCACCACCGTTCGCGGCGACTGCGCGCGCACTCCGGTGCCTCCTGCACGAAGCCGTGCTCGGCGAGCTTGCCCAGGTGGTAGCTGACCGACCCGACCGCCTCGTCGACGATGTCGCTGAGCATCCCGACGCTCTGCGGCCCCCGCGTCCGCAGCTCTGCCAGCAGGCGCAGGCGGGTCGGGTGGGCCAGGGCACGCATGGCGCGCGGGTCGGTCAGGTGCAGGACGGGCTGATTCTCTGCCACGCCTTTACGCTAAACGTACAAGAATTGACGTACAAGATGTCTTGTTGATTCTGTCATGGGGTTGCCGGTGCGGGCGGTTGCTGCTGAAGGCGGTGTGCGCGCCTGGCGGCGACTGGCTGTCAGGCGCGCACTCCCGTCGGTCGTGATCGAGCGGGCTGGGGCTCACTCCGGTCCTTGTCGACCGCGCGGCAACCCGCTTCAGCCGTCTGTGCCGTCACCGCCGGCGGCGAGTCGCCGGAGTCATGCCTGCGTATCTCGCCGATACGGGCGGCACGCGGAACGGCCGGTGCGTCCTTACCTGTAGTTGGTGAACTGGAGGGCGACGCCGAAGTCCTCGCTCTTGAGCAGGGTGATGACGGCCTGGAGGTCGTCCTTCTTCTTGCCGGTGACCCGGAGCTGGTCGCCCTGGATCTGGGCCTGGACGCCCTTCGGGCCCTCCTCGCGGATCTTCTTGCTGATCGCCTTGGCCTTGTCGGAGTCGATGCCCTGGATGACCTTGCAGTCGATCTTGAAGATCTTGCCCGAGGGTCGGGGGTCGCCGGCGTCCAGCGACTTCAGCGAGATGTTCCGCTTGATCACCTTCTCCTTGAAGACCTCCAGCGCAGCCCGCACCCGCTCCTCGGTCTCCGCCTGGAGGCTGATCGCCTCCTCGCCCGACCAGGAGATCTCGGCGCCGGTGCCCCGGAAGTCGAACCGCGTCGCGAGCTCCTTCTCCGCCTGGCGGAGGGCGTTGTCGACCTCCTGGCGATCGACCTTGCTCACGATGTCGAACGACGGGTTCGCTGCCATGCTCATGCTCCTGCTGTCCGGCGGTCTGTGGTCCATTTGTCCCCCGCTGACCAGCGGTACGACCCCCTGACGGTACCCGGTTGCGCCGATGCCGGGGTGAGCCGCTATCCTTGCTTCCGCCGCCGCGTTACGACGCGGTGGGGTGCCCTGGCGGGTTGCCCGAGCGGCCAATGGGAGCGGACTGTAAATCCGTCGCGAAAGCTACAGAGGTTCGAATCCTCTACCCGCCACCAGGTGCAAAAGAGGCCCCTGACTAGCGATAACGCCGGTCAGGGGCCTTTTTCGTGAGTCTCAATCGATTCCGCTTCAGCACGCTCGGTCCAGCTGGCTGCGTCACCTACCGTCACCGAGATCAACTCGGGTACCCGGCGAGGGTGGCGGTGAGGTCCTGAACCGGTGGGGGTAGCCGGCGGCTCTGAGACGCCCTCCGTCGCAGCGGCATGCGATCCTCTTCGCGGCTGATAACGCTACCTGTCCATCATGGGGAGACCACGTGGGTAACGCTCCGCGCGCTCGTCAGCGTGCCATGGCTCTGATCATGGCCTCGACACTTGGCTGCGCAACGATCGTGGGGCTCACCGTCGCCCCGGCCGCCGCGGCCGCGGGCGCACCCACTGACCTCAAGACCTCCGGCCAGCCGTGCGCCACCGCCGCACCGGGGCCGTACCTGAGCCCGGTCAGGCTCAACGACGCCCAGGCCGTCGTGCTGCGGGGCACCTTCGACCGTACGGGTGCGGGCTCCCAGCTTGAGGCCGACTTCCAGGTGTGGGACGTGGCCGACCCGGAGCACCCGCAGCAGTGGCTCCGCCTCGTCGGCGAGCAGAGCAACGAGGTCTACGTCCAGCTTGAGGACGATGCGAAGCAGCTCGACGGCGTCACGTACGCCTGGCGGGTGCGGGTCCTCGACGGCGCGGCAGCGTCGGCGTGGAGCGACACGTGCCATTTCACCATCGACCGCAGCGGTGGCCCGGCGCCGACCGTCACCTCTGCCGAGTATCCCGAGGGCAGCTGGGACGACGCCAGTGGCGCGATCGGCGTCCCCGGCGTGTTCGCGCTGGCCTCAGTCTCCGCCGACACCGTCAGCTACCGTTACCGGTTCGGCTCGGCCGAGGTCTGGGAAGACACCGTGGAGGGCACGGTGGACGCCGAAGGGCTCGGCGGTCCGGCGACCGTCCGCTGGACCCCGCGAGCTGCCAGCCACCACTCGCTCACCGTCCACGCCGTCGACCGGGCTGGCAACTGGTCAGAGCCGGCCCACTACGTGTTCTACGTCAAGGAGACCCGGCCGTCGGTCTTCTCTGCCGCGTACCAGGACTCGGCTCCGAACCTTGACTACAACGTCGGCGTGCCCGGCGCGTTCGAGTTCACCGCCACGGTCGCCGGCACAGCGGCGTTCGCATGGCGGATCGACGAGGGCGGACCATCGGGAACCGTGCCCGCGGACGCCGCCGGAAAAGCGACGGTCATGATCGCTCCGACGCGGGGCGGCTTGCAGACCCTCTACGTGCACAGCGTCACGCGTGACGGCACGGCGCACGCAGACCGCGCCTACCGGTTCCTCGTCGACAACGGCCCGACGCTCACCGGGGACCCGGGCGGCGACGTGGTCATCGGGTCGTCGCTCACCTTCCGCCTCGCGCCCCGGATGCCGGACGTCGAGGCGTACGTCTACTGGGCGGAATACTCGAGCCTGGACCAGCGGCCGATCGAGAAGATCACCGTTCCGGCCCGGCCGGACGGCACCGCCGACCTGACCTGGACGGCCACCGAGACCGGCGTCGCCGGCCTGCGGATCCAGAGCCGGAGCGCCGACGGCACCCTCTCCCATCCGCGCTGGCGACCGATCTCCGTCGACGGAGCGGCACCGACGGTGACCCGCACCGGCGGCACCGACCTGGGCACGCCGGCGACCTTCACGGCCCGCAGCCAGATGGCCGACGTGGTCGACTACGTGGCGACGCTCCACTACGACGAGGCCAGCAGCCAGGTCGTCGAGCCGGCCGCCGACGGCACCGCCACCTTCAGCTTCACCCCGGCCAGGAGTGGCTACAAGGCCGTCACGGTCATCGCCCGCAACGCCGCCGGCCTGCAGACGGACCAGGGCGGCGTGACCTGGACCGTGACGGACGGGCCCCGGGTCGCCTCGACCGACTTCCCGGCGACCGGCAGCGGTCACCTCGCCCCGGGTACCTTCCGCTTCACGCCGCGCATGCCCGGTTCGACCTCGTACCAATGGTGGGTCAGCAACGGGTCTGCCGCGGGCAGCGGCACCGTTGCCGCGGAGGCCGATGGCAGCGCGGCGGTGACCTGGACACCGCCGGTCGCCGACAGGTACGTCCTCAGCGTCCGCAGCTTTACGGCCGACCGCACCTCATCCATGGTCACCACGTACGGCTTCACCGTCGAGGGCCCGGCGATGGTGTCGAATTTCAAGGCGACCGGTGGTGTCGGCTCGGCCACGCTGTCCTGGACGCTGCCGTCGATCACAAACCTGGACCAGGTGATCGTGCGAAGTGCCACGGGCCCGACGGCGCCGTCGTCACCAACCGCCGGCACGGCGGTGTACGGGGGCACGGGCAGCGGTGTCACGGCGACGGGGCTGGTGCCGGGTACGACGTACACGTTCGCGGCGTGGGTCAAGGACAGCAGCGGCAAGCTGTCGGCCGCGCCGAGTGTGACCCTGGTCGGCAGCACGACCACGATCGCGGCCAGTGCCACGCCGCTGGCGTACGGGTCGGCGGTGACGGTGTCGGGCGCGGCAGTCCGCGCGGACACCGGCGCGGGTATCGCGAACGCTCCGGTGCAGCTCTACGGCAGGCGTAAGGGCACCAGCCAGTGGACGTTGATCACCACGTCGACCACTGACAGCTCGGGCGAGGTGAGCTACAGCCACAAGCCCTCGTGGGGTCTGGACTACAAGTGGCGGCACCGCGGCTCGACGGCCCACCTGGGTTCGGAGAGCGGCCTCACGACGGTCTGGGTGAAGACCACCGTCACTGCCTCGCTGTCGACGACGTCCGTTCCCCTCGGTGGCTCGGTCACCCTGTCGGGCAGCGTGTCCCCGGCCCACCCAGGCAAGGCGGTGCACCTGCAGCGTTACGTGGACGGAAGCTGGTCCACGGTGAGCAGCACGGCGTTGTCGTGGACCGGTGCCTACTCGTTCGCCATCCAGCCATCCGCGAAGGGCACCCACCACTACCGGGTGCACATGCCGCCCGACCTCGACCACCTGGCCAGCTACAGCGACAGCCGCAGCTTCGAGGTCCACTGACCCGACCCGCGTGGCCCCGCTGCTTCGACGAAGCAGCGGGGTGGACCGACAGGTCCAGCCGTGGACGCAAGGACCGGTGCCGCCAGCGGTGGTGCTTGTACGCGGTGTCGACGTCGATCTCCGCCACCACAGTCGGCTCCACCTGGTGGCAACGCAGCGGCTCGGGCGTCGTCCAGCCCAACCGGCATCAGATGGTCGGGATCATTCCGGTGGCGGCCATGTCCTGCCGCCGACCGGCTACCGAAACTCGTGTACGACCTCGATGAGCCCGACGAGGTGCGCGTTGAATTCGTCCAGCTCTTCGGCTGGCACCCACAGTTCCAGGATGGTGTCACCGCCAGCCTGTCGTACGGGGTAGCGGCGCAGGAAGTCCGTCTCGACGTGGAAGCGGGTCACGTATCCCACGCCGGATGCGGGCACGTTCCAGTCCCGGGCGATCATCACCGCGTAGTCCTCGTTGAGGACCGGGTAGAAGATCGGCTGGTCCGGCAGGCGCGGCGGCCACCTCCGCCATCCCGACTCGCGAACGAGGTCGAGTTCTGCCGGTCCGGTCGGGCGCCACAGCACCGTCGTTCCGCCACCGCTGCTCATCTCGACCTCGCTGCTCGGGTTCCTGGTGAGCCCGGACAGTACCGGCTGAGCAGCGCCCGACACCACCGCATTCGGCTCCTGGTGGAGGTGGGCTGATACCGCCGCCGCCGTCGTGTTCGCCGTCGGCGCGGCCCGGCGTTACTCCGGCGAACGTCGGTGCGGCCAGAATGCCGCACGTGGCGGGTTACGGGAAGCGTGAGGTTTTATCCGCCTCGAGACCTGGTGGCCGCACATCCTCGCGTTCATCCAGACCGGGATCACCACCGCCGGCTCGGAGGGCGCCAACCGCGTGATCAAAACCGTCGCCCGCGATGCCTACGGCTTACGCAATCCCGGCAGCCAACGACTACGCACCCGCTGCGCCACCACCCGACGAGTCCGCGATGCCTCAACTCCCCATAGCTCCGGAGCCGTGCGGGTAGCTTCACCAACACTCCCGAGGGAAGGTGGACCTGTGGCCGACAACGAAATTCGCCTGACGCTGAAGCGGGGGAAGGCCGAGAGCAGTGTGGTGAGCACAGCGATGTCGAACCGGTGGATGATGCACACGATGGGGAACCGGAACGTCGACGTCTTCGTCAACGGATGGTCGACCCCCCAAGGTGTCGACGTCCGCTACGTCGAGGACCCCTTGACAGGGATCGCATTTGTCACCCTCCGCGGCACACGGTCTCACGAAGTCGCCGAACTGCTGCGGCAACGGTGCGATTTGTGGGACTTCGCCGAAGCCCTCGAAACCCTGCGGCAACTCAAACCACGCAACAAGTACCGAGACGCCCGGCTCGCAGCCGCCTATGCAACGGCATACACCGCCCCCGACGAACCGGTGCCATCAATAAATATTCGCTGCCCTCGCCGCTGATCGCGACCCTGGCATCCGCCAAGCCGTGATCGTGGCCACGGGTCACAAGCCCTGGCCCGCTCTGGTCGGACTCGTAGAACATCTTGCAGAACATGACCCCAGTGACCATGTGCGCCACAATGCAACCGTCCTGCTTGAGGGTCTGCGACCTCGCCACAATTAACGCTCACGTCTGAGGTTGCGTGGTCGAGGGTCCGGCTGGACAACGATGCAAGAACGTGCCTGGCCACCCTCTGGGCGACAACACTCTCCACCCTCAGCGCATCGAGTTGGCTGAGAAGGCGATAAGGGGAGAAGTGCCGCTTCCTGTTCCGCTCCGCTGACGGGACGGACGTCCACTTCAACTGCGGCCGGCAACGCCGGCTCCGACCCGCCTGTCGTGAAGCGTGGGGTGGCGTTGGGCGGGCATGGTGGAGCCGTGGATGCAGTCCGGATGTCATGTTGGGCGGATGGAACCTTGATCGGCTTGGCTGAGGTCATGCGGTCGATCGATGGTGGGGAGGCGCTGCACTGGCGCCTGTTCGAGGCGGAGTTCAACGGCGATGTCCGGGCTGTGTGGCCGAAGAGTGGCACTCTGGCTGTCGAACAGCAGTCGCGGGAGCCGGGCGGCCTGCGGCTTTCCTGGGAGATCATGGCGGCGCTGGCCGGCAGCGGCGTGCAGATCATCGACGGTGACTTCGTGGGGTTCGATGATGCCGGCGTGCCGCAACTGCAACTCCTGATGGTCGACAGCGGGCACTGGAAGGTCTGGTCTGTCCGGCCCGCTGACTACGCGAGTGTGCGGAAGGCGTTCGCCCGGGTGGAGACGGTGCCGCACACGCAACCGGAGCCGGCGATCCGCCGTGGAGGATGGGCCGATGGCGGGTGAAGGAAACTCGCCACCGGTGACGACGGGCAGGCTCATGCTGGGCGGGCGCCGATCGCTCGGGCCGTACGGCTCGGCGCCTCGGCGATCGATGACGGCCTGCGCCTGATCGGCGCGTTTCCGACGGTCGCGTGGCGGGTATCTGCGCCCGTGCGGCTTCCCGGACGACGTGAGGCGAGCGCCGCGCGGCATCCGGACGACCGGATCGACGCGGCGCTGGCATCTCTCGGGCACCGGAGCGCCACGACGCTGCAGGACCGGTTACGCAAGCTGCGCTTCAGCGCCCTGGTAGGCGTCCAGGCGGGCGCCGCCGCCGCGCTGGCCTGGTACGTCGCCAAGGACCTGCTGAACAACCCGCAGCCGATCTTCGCCCCGGCGGTCGCCGTCGGCACGCTGGCCAGTTCGCTCGGCCACCGCCTGCGTCGCACGTTGTATCTCATCGCCGGCGTGGCGGTCGGGATCACCGTCGGGGACCTGCTCGTGGTCGTGATCGGCAACGGGCACATCCAGATCGGCCTGATCGTGGCCGTGTCCATCCTGCTGGCGGTCATGCTCAGCGGCGAGGGAGGCTTCATCGCCCAGGCCGGTGGCAGCGCCATGGTGATCGCAGTGCTCTCCCCGGCCTCGACGAATCTGGCGGTACCCCGTCTCGTCGACGGGGTGGTCGGTGGAGCCGCGGGGCTGGCCGTCTCGTTGCTTCTGTTGCCCCTGCATCCGGTCCACCGGATCAAACGGGCCGCCGGCCCGCCGCTGGACGCCCTTGCGCGCGAGCTTGCCGTGGCCGCGGACGCGTTGGCCGCCAGGGACCAGAAGATGGCCAAGCAGGCCCTCGACCGGCTCCGTGCCGTCAGTCTCGGTGATCTCGAAACGACGCTCAGCGGGGCCGTCGAGGTGGCCAAGGTCTCGCCGGTCCGCTGGCATCAGCGCACCGAACTGAGCGGATGGCGACACGGCGCGGGGCTGATGATGCGATCGCTGGTGCACAGCCGGCCGCTCGTGCTCCGGCTGACCGCGGTGATCGAGGACGGCGAACCGGTGCCGCAGGCCCTGGTGGAGGCGGTACGCAGCCTCGCCACGGCCGTGCGCCACGTCCGGGACGGCTTCGCTCCCGGAAAGCCGTCCACCACCTGCCAACGGGCTGCCCTCAACGCCATCCGGCTCGCCCATCAGGCACTGGGTAGCGGGTTGGGCTTCTCGGGGGTCAACGTCGCTGGGCAGATCAAGACCGTCGCCGTGAACACGCTGCGGGCCACCGGCATCAGTAAGGCCGACGCGGAGCGTCTCGAACAGTCGGTCGGGCCGGACTCGCGGGGTCGACCGGACACCCAGCCGGTGCCGGACAGCTGAACCCGCCGGCCTCCGGGCGGTCGTCGCGGACAGGTGGTGTGGTGGCGCGACAGCCCCGGCGGCCCCGGCGGCCCCGAAGGTCCGATCCGACGCCACCGCGCCCCTGGTGCACTGGCGAGAAGAAGGTATGGTGGTCGATGTCCAGCCGGCCGGCCCGACTTGGACCGACACTGCCGGACTAATCACACACAGTGACTGTTCGTTGCGATTCGAGGACCGTTTCCGGCTGTCAATCGAATTGCACCTAAGGTCGCATTCCGCAACATGCGAAGTGCAAGGTGGCCGCTCAGCGCCGTGATCAGGGACCGGCCGGGCGACTTCTGGGCCGAACGGCGGAGCCGGGCCAGCGCAACGGGTCGGCGGTGCTCCCGCCGCTTTTCTGGATACCTGCGGTGTGGCACGATCGTGGAGCCTCCACTATCCCCCTGACACTTCCCCGACAGGAGCAAACATGTCTGGTCGAAAGCTGGGCCGACTGTATGGCTCGCTCCTCGTGCTTGCCGTCGCCGCGATCATCGGTCTCGTCGACGTCGGTGGCGACCTGCGCACGGCGGACCTGATCTGGACCAACGGAGACCCCGTCGGGACCAACGGAGACCTGATCTGGACCGGCGCCCCCGAGGACGTCCTGGCCGACGGAGACCTGATCTGGACCGTCGCTCCGGTGGACGCCCCGGCCGGCGGCGGGCGCTGAATCCTGCTCCGTGACGTCGCCGGCCTGACCGGCGAAGGCCGGACAGGCCGTAGGGAGCGGTATGCCCCAGCGTGACCACAAGCGACGTCGGTCGACCCAACACGCCTGGTTCATCACTGGACCGCTGGCGTTCGTCGCCATCGTCTGTGCCACCCTGACCAGCCTGGTCGCCGACCCGGCGTTCGGTGAGTGGTGGCTGGCGCTCGCGCTGCTGGGCGTGATGATCGGCCTCGGCATGCCGGTCCTGAACTTCGTCGTCCGGCGGCAGTCGTTCGGTGTCACGCTGACCGAGATTCCGCTCGTCATCGCGTTCTATCTCGTGCCCCCACTCACCGTGATGGTGATCTACACGGTGGCGTTGGCGGTCGCGCAGACCAGGCACCACTTCGCCCCGGCGAAGTTCTGGTTCAACGTCGCGAAGACGGCGGCCGGGACGTCCCTCGCCGGGCTCGTCCTCCAGGCGCTGCCGCCCATGCGTGACGTCGGGCCGGGCACCTGGGCCAGCCTGTCCGCGGCCGTCGGCGCGGTGTTCCTGGTCAGCCTCGCGGGCATCGTCGGCGTGCACACCCTGATGCAGGGGTGGCAGGCCGGGCGCGACGCGCTGCGTACCGTGCCGCCCGGCCTGCTCACCGCCGCGATCAACGTGTGCCTGGGGCTGATCATCCTGATCGCGGTGACCGTGACGTGGTGGTCGGTGGCGCTGCTGGCGGCGCTGGGCGCGGCGCTGATCCTGGTCTACCGCTCGTACGCGCAGTTCTTCCGGCAGCACCGCACGCTCGCGGAGATGTACGACCTCACCCGCGCGATCGGGGAACGTGGCCAGGACGGCACCCTCGTCGACGCGCTCCTCGGCCGGGTGCGCGCCCTGATGCAGGCCGAGTACGCCACGCTCTGGCTGCCGACCCAGGGCCGGCACCCGGAGGTGCTGCTCACCGCCCGGGTGGACGACCCGGGGCTGCTGGACGTCGTACCGACCCCGTCGGCGTTGCGCGACCAGGCGGCCAGGGAGGGCCGGACGGTCGCCGTGGGCCGGGCCTTCGAGGGCGGGCAGGCGGCCCGTCGCGCGCTGAACAACGGCAGGGTCAAGGACGTCATCGTGGTGCCGCTCCGCTCCGGTCAGGCCGTGATCGGCACGCTGGAGGTCGCCAACCGGCTCAGCGACGTCGGCCACTTCACCGACAGCGACATCCCCGTCTTCGAGACGGTGGCGGCGCACGCGGCGGTGGCGCTGGAGAATTCGCGACTGGTGGACCAGTTGCGGCACGACGCCTACCACGACGCGCTGACCAAGCTGCCCAACCGGCGGCGGATCACCGGGGCGCTGGAGGAGGCCGTCAAGATCCGGGCGCCCGGCGAGGTGGTGGCGCTGCTGATGTTCGACGTCGACCGGCTGCGACAGGTCAACGAGTCGCTCGGCCACGCCGCCGGCGACAAGGTGCTCGCGGAGGTCGCCGACCGGTTGCGCTCCTGCGCGCCCTCGTCGGCCCTGGTCGGTAGGGCCGGCGGGGACGAGTTCCTGGTGACGCTGCGGCTGGAGAGTGCCGAGGCGGCGATGGAGCTGGCCGCGCAGTTGCGCGAGCAGATCCGCGACGAGATGGTCTTCGACGCGCTCACCCTGGACGTGGACACGGCGGTCGGTGTCGCCGTACACCCGGACCACGGCAGCGACGCCGCGTCCCTGCTGCAACGGGTGGACCTGGCGGCGACGGCGGCCAAGTCCGTGCCGGGGAGCGTGCAGCTGTTCAGCCCGGCGCTGGAGTCCCGGTCGCTGCGGCGGCTCGGCCTTGCCGGCGACCTGCGGCGCGCGTTGGACGACGGCGAGCTGGAGGTCTACTTCCAGCCCAAGGTGACGCTGCGGGACCGCCGGCTGGTCGGCGTGGAGTGCCTGGCCCGTTGGGAGCACCCCGCGCACGGCACGGTCGCCCCGGAGGACTTCGTCGCGGTGGCCGAGCACACCGGCCAGCTCGGCCGGTTCACCGACTTCGTGCTCCGCGAGGGGCTGCGGCGCAGCCGGGACTGGACGCACGCCGGCCAGCCGCTCGACGTGGCGGTCAACCTCTCCCCGCGTACGCTCACCGACCCGCACTTCCCGGCCAGGGTCAGGGAGCTGCTCGAAGAGTACGACGTGCCACCGCAGCGGCTCACGTTGGAGATCAAGGAGGCCGGGGTGCTGGACGGCACCGACCGGCCCATCCCGACCCTGCGGCGGCTGAGGGATCTCGGCGTACGGCTGTCGGTGGACGACTTCGGCACCGGTGACTCGTCGCTGGCCCACCTGCGCCGGCTTCCGGTGCACGAGGTGAAGGTCGACCGCTCCTTCGTGCAGGGCATGGCGACGGACCCGGGTGACCTGGCGATCGTCAACGCGGTGGTCACGCTCTCCCAGCAGTTCGGCCTGGCTGTGGTCGCCGAGGGTGTGGAGAGCGAGCTGACCCTGGAACTGCTCCAGGACATCGGCTGCGAGATCGGCCAGGGCTTCCTGTTCAGCCGGCCGTTGCCGTACGAGCGGCTGGAGGCGTGGTTCGGCGCCCAGGTCGATCCGGAGACGATCTCACCGGGGGAGCTGCCGCGGCTGCGGGCCGTGCCCTGATCTGCGGAAACGCTCCGGTGGGGGATCCGATTTCATCTCCACCGTGCGGCCGTGTAATGTATCCCCTGCGCGACGCCCTCCGGGGAGATCGCGCAGGCCCCCTTAGCTCAGTCGGCAGAGCGTCTCCATGGTAAGGAGAAGGTCTACGGTTCGATTCCGTAAGGGGGCTCAGAGGGTCCGGCTGGACCCACCACGGCGGTGTAGCTCAGATGGCAGAGCAAGCGGCTCATAATCGCTGTGTCGCCGGTTCAAGTCCGGCCACCGCTACTCTCGTCCACCGGGCCAGCTCCCGGCGGTCGGTGGGACGGGCGCCATAGGCGCCCGCTTTGCATGTCCGCGCAATCAGTGCGTAGGCTGATGCGCTGTAGTTGTTACCCGTTAGCGAGGAAGGCACTCCGCCGTGGCGAAGGCGACCGATGTCCGGCCGAAGATCACTTTGGCGTGTGTGGAGTGCAAGGAGCGCAACTACATCACGCGCAAGAACCGCCGTAACGACCCGGACCGCATCGAGCTGAAGAAGTTCTGCCCGCGGGACGGCAAGCACACGGTCCACCGCGAGACCCGCTGATCCGCGGCCGGCATCGCCGGCCCGGTCCTCTGGCACTTCCCGATCGCCGGTTCCGTACGGACGGCGCGGCTCCGGCCGCCGTCGACCGCACGGGCCGGCGATTGTCGTTTGCGTGTAGGTTCGCGGCATGTCCCTGGACCCGTCCTTCGTCGGCCGGACGTATCCGCCGACCGCCCCCTATCAGGTGGGCCGCGAGAAGATCCGTGAGTTCGCCACGGCGATCGGCGCCGCCGACCCGGCCCACCACGACCCGGAGGCGGCCCGTGCCCTCGGCCACGCCGACCTGGTCGCCCCGCCGACCTTTCCCTTCGTGCTCACGATGGCGGCCAACCAGCAGATCATCGACGACCCGGAGCTCGGCGTCGACTACAGCCGCGTCGTCCACGGCGACCAGCGCTTCGCGTACACCCGGCCGGTGGTGGCGGGGGACGAGCTGGTCTGCGTGAGCGTCATCGACGCGGTCAGCAGCCGTGGTGGGCACGGCTTCCTGACCACCCGCACCGAGGTCAGCACCCCGGCCGGCGAGCCGGTGGTCACCGTCTGGATGAAGCTCGTCGTACGCGGGGAGGGCTGAGATGGAGCTGCCAGCCAGGACGTTCCGGGTGACGCGCGCGGACCTGGTCCGCTACGCCGGCGCCTCGGGGGACTTCAACCCGATCCACTGGAGCGACCGGGTCGCCACGAAGGTGGGCCTGCCGGGCGTGATCGCCCACGGCATGTTCACCATGGCGCTGGTCGGCCGGGCGGTTGCGGAGTGGGCCGGGGCGCCCGACGCGATCGTCGACTTCAACGTCCGCTTCGCCCGGCCGGTGGTCGTCCCCGACGACGACGAGGGCACCGAGATCGAGGTCACCGCGGTGGTCCGGGACGTCACCGAGGACGGCCTGACCAGGCTCGACGTGACCGCGACCTGCCTGGGGGAGAAGGTGCTGTCGCAGGCCCGGGCGACCGTCCGGACGGCCCGCTGACCAGGCACTCGACGCGCGAGGGGCAGACCGGTTGGGAAAGTCGTGCCGCTACCCGTACACTGGTCCGCCGTGGGGCAAGTAACCCCTGCACGGTCGTTCATGACCGAGCGGGGCGAGCATTGCCGCACAGGGGTGTAGCTCAATTGGCAGAGCAGCGGTCTCCAAAACCGCAGGCTGCAGGTTCAAGTCCTGTCACCCCTGCGCCTCAGGCCTGACCGTTCCCGTGGGTCGCGCCGCCGAACGGCGGCGTCCGGCCCGTGGTGGTGGCATTGGCGAGGTGGCTCCGAAGCATTCGGGCCCTCTGGCTGATCCGCCGGCCGCGGCCCGTCGCGGGACGGTTGGTCCGGCCGGCGTGACCAAACGCCGCGCACGCCCGACAGCGTGTGACCCGACATCCCGCGACGGAGGGCGAAGTGGCCGACAAGAAGCGGCGCGGCGAGGACGCTGGCGACGACGGTCTGCACGACGAGGTTGTCGACGAGGTGGCCGACGACGACGCCACCGGCGACGACGCCGAGGAGCCGGTATCCCGGGGCGGCACCGCGACGCGGTCGAAGACCAAGGCGGATTCGGCGGACAGCCAGTCGAAGACCAAGGCGGAAACCGGTCGCGTGGGTCTGTTCGGCCGCATCGCCCGATTCATCCGCGAGGTCGTGGCGGAACTGCGTAAGGTCATCTGGCCGACCCGCAAGGAGCTGCTGACCTACACGGCCGTGGTGGTCGCCTTCGTCGCGGTGATGCTGACGATCGTGGCCGGCCTGGACTTCGCCTTCGCGAAGGGCGTGCTGTGGGTCTTCGGCAGCACCAGCTGACCGGCCGACTGAGCCGATAGTGACGGAAGTGAGCGAGCGTGCCTGAGTACGACGAGACCGCCGAGACCACGGACGACCAGTCCACGGTGGCGACGGCGGCTGGTGACGAGTCGGTCGAGGCCGCCAGCGAGCCGGAGTTCCCCACCAGCGAGCCCGCGCCGGACGAGGACTACGACCCGGTCGCCGAGCTGCGGCAGAAGCTGCGCTACGCGCCGGGCGACTGGTACGTGGTGCACTCGTACGCCGGCTACGAGAACAAGGTCAAGACCAACCTCGAGACCCGGATCACGAGCCTCGACATGGAGGACTACATCTACCAGGTCGAGGTGCCGACCCGGGAAGAGGTCGAGGTCAAGAACGGGAAGCGGTCGCAGATCCAGGCCAAGGTCTTCCCGGGCTACATCCTGGTCCGGATGGAGCTGACCGCCGAGTCGTACTCCTGCGTGCGCAACACGCCGGGCGTGACGGGCTTCGTGGGTGCGACGGACCGGGCCGACCGCCCGGCGCCGCTCTCCCTCGACGAGGTGCTGAAGTGGCTGGCGCCGGCCGTCGAAACCGAGCAGAAGAAGGCCAAGCCCGAGGTCAAGGTCCTCGACTTCGAGGTCGGCGACTCCGTCACCGTCACCGACGGGGCCTTCGCCTCGCTGCCCGCGACGATCAGCGAGATCAACGCCGACCAGCAGAAGCTCAAGGTGCTGGTGTCGATCTTCGGGCGCGAGACGCCGGTGGAGCTCAACTTCAACCAGGTCGCCAAGATCTGACGTCCGGGGCGCCGGCGGTGGGCAGCGGCCCGCCGCCGGCGTACCTGTTGCGCCCTCGCGCCCGACCTCGGCGGCGAGGGCGACGGGACGCTGCGCTACCCTAGAACGTCGCCGCTGTCGCATCGCGCTGACCGTGCGCGCCCGCGGCCGGCACCTTTCCCAGTTCCAAGCCCCAGGAAGAGACATGCCTCCGAAGAAGAAGCTCGTCAAGACGTTCACGCTTCAGCTGAAGGCGGGCCAGGCCACGCCGGCTCCGCCGGTGGGCCCCGCGCTCGGTCAGCACGGCGTCAACATCATGGAGTTCTGCAAGTCCTACAACGCGCAGACCGAGTCTCAGCGGGGCGACATCGTCCCCGCCCAGATCAGCGTCTACGAGGACCGGTCCTTCACCTTCGTGCTGAAGACGCCGCCCGCGGCCCGGCTGCTGATCAAGGCCGCCGGCGTCGACAAGGGCTCCGGCGTCCCGCACACCCAGAAGGTCGGCACCGTGACCCGCGCCCAGGTGCGCGAGATCGCCGAGAAGAAGATGTCCGACCTCAACGCCAACGACCTCGACCAGGCTGAGAAGATCATCGCCGGCACCGCCCGGTCGATGGGCATCGTCGTCAACGACTGAGCTCGGCCCCGGCAGACCAGACCAGATCGTGGGAGGGCGCGCGTGACCGCCGCCCGCCAGAGACCACAGGAGTAACCAGAAATGCAGCGCAGCAAGAGCTACCGCAAGGCCGCCGAGGTCATCGACCGGTCGAAGCTCTACACCCCCGCCGAGGCCGTGAAGCTGGCCAAGGAGACCACCAACGTCAAGTTCGACGCCACGGTCGAGGTCGCGATGCGCCTCGGCGTCGACCCCCGCAAGGCGGACCAGATGGTCCGCGGCGTGGTCAACCTGCCGCACGGCACCGGTAAGACCGCCCGCGTGATCGTCTTCGCCGCCGGCGCGAAGGCCGAGGAGGCCGCCGCCGCCGGTGCGGACGAGGTGGGCACCGACGAGCTGGTCGCCCGGATCCAGGGTGGTTGGCTCGACTTCGACGCGGCGATCGCCACGCCGGACCAGATGGCCAAGATCGGCCGGATCGCGCGGATCCTGGGCCCGCGCGGTCTCATGCCGAACCCGAAGACGGGCACGGTGACCATGGACGTCACCAAGGCCGTCGCGGACATCAAGGGCGGTAAGATCACCTTCCGGGTGGACAAGCACTCCAACCTGCACCTGATCATCGGCAAGGCCTCGTTCGGCGAGAGCCAGCTGATCGACAACTACGCGGCGGTCCTCGACGAGGTCCTGCGGGCCAAGCCGTCCGCCGCGAAGGGCAAGTACCTCAAGAAGGTCACCCTCACCACCACCATGGGCCCGGGCGTCCCGGTCGACCCCAACGTGGTGAAGAACCTGCAGGAGGCTCCGGCCGAGGGCTGAGCAACCGCACCCGTGACGGGGCGTCGCCACATCGTGGCGGCGCCCCGTTCCATGTCGGCTGTGGCATGCTCGGCCGGTGCGGCTGGAGGATGTCTGGTTGCGGTACCGGCGGCGGGGCCCGTGGGTGCTGAGGCAGATCGGGGTCCGCGTCGACCCCGGTGAGGTCGTCGTCGTGCTCGGCCGCAACGGTGTGGGCAAGTCGACCCTGCTCCAGGTGGCGGCCGGAGTGCTGCGCCCGATCCGGGGGAGGGTCACCGACCGGCCCCGGCACGTCGGGTGGGTTCCGGAGCGTTTCCCGGCCGACCAGCCCTTCACCGTCGAGCGCTACCTGACCGCCATGGGCCGGGTGGCCGGCCTGGACCAGGCGGCGACCGGCCGCGCGGTCGAGGACTGGACCTCCCGGTTGGGCCTCGCCGCGTACCGCCGGGTCCGGCTGCCGGAGCTGTCCAAGGGCACCGCCCAGAAGGTCGGACTGGCCCAGGCGATGCTGCGCCCACCTGGCCTGCTGGTGCTGGACGAGCCGTGGGAGGGCCTCGACGCCGCGACCCGGGAACTGGTGCCCGAGGTGATCGACGAGGTCGCGGCCGGGGGCGGGTCGGTGCTGGTGAGCGACCACCGCGGCGAGATCGCCCGGCTGCCCGGCGCGCGTCGCTGGACGGTGGCGGACGGCACGGTCACCGAGAGCGCGCCGTCGGCCGACGCGGCGCTGGCGGTGATCGAGGTCGCGGTGCCGGCCGCGCGGGTCGACAGCACCGTCGCCCGGTTGCGCGCCGACGGCCACCAGATCCTGCGCGTACGCCCGCCGAACCGGGCCGGCCTGGCCGATGAGCCGCCGACGGGCACCGTGGACGCCGACGCGGCGCCCGTGCCCGGCGGGCCGGAGGCGGCGGGCCACCCCGCCGGAGGGGCACGGTGACCGCGCTCGTCCGGCTGCGGCTGGCCGGCTTCCTGCGTACGGGGCGGGCGCTGGCCCCGCTGCTCGCCGGCCTGGTGGCCCTCGGCATCCTCTACGGCGGCGGCCGGGCACAGCCGGGGGAGGCGTACGGCGTCTCGGCGGTGCTGCTCTTCCCGGTGCTGGCCTGGCAGACCAAGGTGCTGCTGGATGTCGAGCCGGACGTCCAGCGCCGGCTGGCGCAGGCGCTGGTCGGGGTGCGCCGGGAGCGGTTGGCCGGGCTGCTCGCGGCCGGGGCGGCCGGGCTCGGCACGGTGGCCGTCGCGCTGATCTTCCCGTGGCTGGTCGGCGGGGTCGCCGGCCCGGTGGACCCGGGGGACCGGTCGGTGCCGGTCGGCATCGCCATCGGGCTGTGGACGCACCTGTCGGCCGTACCCGCGGCGGTGGCGCTCGGGGCGTTGGCCAGCCGCGCCTCGACGGGCAGCGCCGGCTACGGCGTCGCGGTGCTCGCGGTCGGCGGGGTCGGCGCCGTCGTCCTCGGCCTGAGCGGCTCGGTGGCGCCCTGGCTGGCACCGCCGGTCATGGCGACCGCGCGGGCGGCCACCGGCGAGCTGACCGTGCCGACGGTGGCCCTGCTCACGGCCTGGGCCGCGGCCTGGAGCGTGGCGGCCGGTGCCGGCTACCTGTGGCGGCGTCGTCGCCGGCCCTGACCGCCACCGACCACGGCCTGTCGCGGCGGGTGACGCGGCCCACGTGGGGGCGATTTGGTGGTCATGGGACTGCTCGCGTAACCTTGGCCGCGAAGTTCCACCCAGAGACCGCTGGTCACCGTGCCCCGGCACGGTCGAAGGTCCCGCGACGACGGGCGACCCGCGCAGGGCGGTAAGCGAAACTCGGTGCTGAGCATGGTCCGCCGACTGTGCCCCGTGTGCCGGCCCTCGCCCCGTGCGCCCTGCGCCGGGGCTTTTCTCGTTGTCGTGGCGCCTCCGCCTCCGTCGAACGCCTTGGCCGACGACGGTGACCGGCCTCGAGTAACGAGAGAGGAGGGACATGGCGGACAAGCCGATCCGGGCCGACAAGGCCACGGCCGTCGCTGAGCTGACCGAGAGCTTCCGTAACGCGGGTGCCACGGTGCTGACCGAGTACCGCGGTCTGACGGTTTCCCAGCTCACCCAGCTGCGGCGCTCGCTTGGCAAGGAGACCAGCTACACGGTCGCGAAGAACACGCTCGCGAAGCGTGCCGCGACCGACGCTGGCATCTCCGGCCTCGACGAGATGTTCACCGGTCCTACCGCGCTGACTTTCGTTTCGGGCGACGTCGTCGAGGCGGCGAAGGGGCTTCGCGACTTCGCGAAGGCCAACCCGAAGCTCGTCATCAAGGGCGGTGTCTTCGAGGGCAAGGCCATTTCCGCGGCCGAGGTCACGAAGCTCGCCGACCTGGAGTCCCGCGAGGTGCTGCTGGCCAAGCTGGCCGGCGCGATGAAGGGCAACCTGAGCAAGGCCGCGGCCCTGTTCCAGGCCCCGCTGTCGAAGACCGCCCGCCTGGCGGCCGCCCTGCAGGACAAGCGCGAGAAGGAGGGCGCCGAGGCGGCCTGAGGCCCCGCGGCGCACCCAGTTCTTACCTAACAGATTCAGGAAAGGACGCCAGACATGGCGAAGCTCAGCACCGACGAGCTGCTCGACGCGTTCAAGGAGATGACGCTGATCGAGCTCTCCGAGTTCGTGAAGCAGTTCGAGGAGACCTTCGAGGTCACCGCCGCGGCTCCGGTCGCCGTCGCCGGCCCGGCCGGCCCGGCCGCCGCCGCCCCGGCGGAGGAGGAGAAGGACGAGTTCGACGTCATCCTCGAGGCTGACGGCGGCAAGAAGATCCAGGTCATCAAGGTCGTGCGCGAGCTGACCGGCCTGGGCCTCAAGGAGGCCAAGGACCTGGTCGAGTCGGCTCCGAAGGCCATCCTGGAGAAGGCCAACAAGGAGACCGCCGACAAGGCCAAGGCCAAGCTCGAGGGCGAGGGCGCCAAGGTCACCCTCAAGTGACCTGACGCACCACCAGGCGCGTACGCCCGGCTCGCGCGAGCCGGGGCACTCCGCGTCACGGCGGGCGGTGATCCGACAGTGGATCGCCGCCCGCCGTCTTGGTGCGGTGCCGTCAGTGCGGTGAGCAGGGCGTAGGCGCCCGGTGCCGGCGCCGGGGCGGGGCGCGCCGGTAGCTCGTCGGTGGGAAAGACGCGGCGACCCGGATGCCGGGCCTTGACGCGGCCCCGGGCTGCCAGGCACGCTGACACCAGCAAGACCTTCCGCGCTTGCAACGGCCACCTCTTGGGTAATGGCAGCGGCAGCACCATGGGCCGCGGCACCCGAGCGGCCCGGCAGGAACGTCGCGTTCCGAGCGGCCCGGTGAGACCCTCGTTCGAGGGGTCCCGAGGCGCGTTCCGCGATGACCTGCGGGGTGGGCTGGACAGCGGTTAGCCTCTCGGCTACACTGCTAGTTTGCGCTGCCTTCCGACTTGACCCCTGCTCGGAAATGTCCGATTACGGCTATTTCTGGCGGGGTCATTGGAGTGCACGCGTACCAGCCGTTCTGCAGCACCGGTCCTCGGAAGGACGCATCTTGGCAGCTTCCCGCCCTGCGAAGACCAGTCGTACGTCGAGCGCATTCGCTCCCCGCCGAGTTTCATTCGGCAGGATCACCGAACACCTCGAGGTCCCCAACCTCCTCGCCATTCAGAACGAGTCCTTCGACTGGCTCGTCGGCAACGAGGCTTGGCAGGGCCGGTCGGCGGACGACCCGCACGCACGCTCGGGTCTCGCGGAGATCCTCGACGAGATCAGTCCCATTGAGGACTTCTCCGGCACCATGTCGCTCTCCTTCTCGGCGCCGCGCTTCGACGAGGTCAAGGCCTCGATCGAGGAGTGCAAGGAGAAGGACCTGACCTACTGCGCCCCGCTGTTCGTGACCGCGGAGTTCACCAACAACACCACCGGCGAGATCAAGAGCCAGACGGTGTTCATGGGTGACTTCCCGATGATGACGCCGAAGGGCACCTTCATCATCAACGGCACCGAGCGCGTCGTGGTCAGCCAGCTCGTCCGGTCCCCGGGCGTCTACTTCGACAAGCAGCCGGACAAGACCTCCGACCGCGACCTCTCCAGCGTCAAGGTCATCCCCAGCCGGGGCGCCTGGCTGGAGTTCGACATCGACAAGCGCGACACGGTCGGCGTCCGCATCGACCGCAAGCGCCGGCAGGCCGTCACGGTCCTGCTCAAGGCCATCGGTTGGTCGGCCGAGCGGATCCGCGAGCGGTTCGGCTGGTCCGAGCTGATGATGACCACGCTCGAGAAGGACCACATCGCCGGCGCGGACGAGGCGCTGCTCGACATCTACCGGAAGCTCCGCCCTGGCGAGCCGCCGACCCGCGAGAACGCCCAGACCCTGCTCGACAACCTCTTCTTCAACCCGAAGCGGTACGACGTCGCCAAGGTCGGTCGTTACAAGTTCAACAAGAAGCTCGAGCTGGAGGTGCCGATCACCACCGGCACCCTGACCGAGGACGACATCGTCGCCACCGTGGAGTACCTCTGCCGGCTGCACGCCGGTGAGGACGGCTACGAGGCCGACGACATCGACCACTTCGGCAACCGGCGCCTGCGTACCGTGGGCGAGCTGATTCAGAACCAGGTCCGGGTCGGTCTGTCCCGGATGGAGCGGGTCGTCCGCGAGCGGATGACCACCCAGGACGTCGAGGCGATCACGCCGCAGACCCTGATCAACATCCGCCCGGTGGTGGCGGCGATCAAGGAGTTCTTCGGCACCTCGCAGCTGTCCCAGTTCATGGACCAGACCAACCCGCTGGCGGGCCTGACCCACCGGCGCCGGCTGAGCGCGCTCGGCCCGGGTGGTCTGTCCCGGGAGCGGGCCGGCTTCGAGGTCCGCGACGTGCACCCGTCCCACTACGGCCGGATGTGCCCGATCGAGACGCCGGAAGGCCCGAACATCGGTCTGATCGGCGCGCTGTCCACCTTCGCCCGGGTCAACCCGTTCGGCTTCATCGAGACGCCGTACCGGAAGGTCGTCGACGGTCGGGTCACCGACCAGATCGACTACCTGACCGCGGACGAGGAGGACCGGTTCGTCAAGGCGCAGGCCAACGCGCCGCTGAAGGCCGACGGCACGTTCGCCGAGGACCGCGTCCTGGTCCGCCGTAAGGGCGGCGAGACCGAGGACGTCCCGCCGGCGGCAGTGGACTACATGGACGTGTCGCCGCGGCAGATGACCTCGGTCGCGACCGCGATGATCCCGTTCCTCGAGCACGACGACGCCAACCGGGCACTGATGGGCGCGAACATGCAGCGCCAGGCGGTGCCGCTGGTCAAGGCCGAGTCCCCGCTGGTCGGCACCGGCATGGAATACCGTGCCGCCGTCGACGCCGGTGACGTGGTCGTCGCCGAGGTCGGTGGCGTCATCGAGGACCTCTGCGCCGACTACATCACCATCCACCAGGACGACGGCCACCGCCGCACGTACCTGCTGCACAAGTTCCGCCGCTCCAACGCCGGCTCCTGCGTCAACCAGAAGCCGGTCGTCTTCGAGGGCGACCGCGTCGAGGCCGGCCAGGTCATCGCCGACGGTCCCTGCACCGACGAGGGCGAGATGGCGCTCGGGCGCAACCTGCTCGTGGCGTTCATGTGCTGGGAGGGCCACAACTACGAGGACGCGATCATCCTGTCGCAGCGCCTCGTGCAGCAGGACGTGCTCACCTCGATCCACATCGAGGAGCACGAGGTCGACGCCCGGGACACCAAGCTGGGCCCGGAGGAGATCACCCGCGACATCCCGAACGTCAGCGAGGAGATGCTCGCCGACCTCGACGAGCGCGGCATCATCCGGATCGGCGCCGAGGTCGTCCCCGGCGACATCCTGGTCGGCAAGGTCACGCCCAAGGGCGAGACCGAGCTGACCCCGGAGGAGCGGCTGCTCCGCGCGATCTTCGGTGAGAAGGCGCGCGAGGTCCGCGACACCTCGCTGAAGGTGCCGCACGGCGAGACCGGCACGGTCATCGGCGTGCGTACCTTCTCCCGCGAGGACGGCGACGAGCTGCCGCCGGGCGTCAACGAGCTGGTCCGGGTCTACGTCGCCCAGAAGCGGAAGATCCAGGACGGCGACAAGCTCGCCGGCCGGCACGGCAACAAGGGCGTCATCTCCAAGATCCTGCCGATCGAGGACATGCCGTTCCTTGAGGACGGGACGCCCGTCGACATCGTGCTCAACCCGCTGGGTGTGCCGAGCCGGATGAACATCGGCCAGGTGCTGGAGACGCACCTCGGCTGGGTGGCGAAGACGGGCTGGAGCGTCGACGGCGACGACGCCGAGTGGAAGCGCCAGCTGCGCTCCATCGAGGCGCACGAGTCCGAGGCGGACACCAACGTGGCCACGCCGGTCTTCGACGGTGCCCGCGAGGAGGAGATCTCCGGTCTGCTGGCGTCGACCCTGCCCAACCGGGACGGCAAGCAGCTGATCGGTTCCTCCGGCAAGGCGCAGCTGTTCGACGGCCGCTCCGGCGAGCCGCTGCCGGACCCGATCGCGGTCGGCTACATCTACATCCTGAAGCTCAACCACCTGGTCGACGACAAGATCCACGCTCGGTCGACCGGCCCGTACTCGATGATCACGCAGCAGCCGCTGGGTGGTAAGGCGCAGTTCGGTGGCCAGCGCTTCGGTGAGATGGAGTGCTGGGCGATGCAGGCGTACGGCGCCGCGTACGCCCTGCAGGAGTTGCTGACGATCAAGTCCGACGACGTCCTCGGCCGGGTGAAGGTCTACGAGGCCATCGTCAAGGGCGAGAACATCCCGGAGCCGGGCATCCCGGAGTCGTTCAAGGTGCTGCTCAAGGAGCTGCAGTCGCTGTGCCTCAACGTCGAGGTGCTGTCCAGCGACGGCGTGGCCCTGGAGATGCGCGAGACCGACGACGAGGTGTTCCGCGCCGCGGAGGAGCTGGGCATCGACCTGTCCCGGCGCGAGCCGAGCTCGGTCGAAGAGGTCTGAGGTGAGCGGTCGGGGGCCGGCTCGCCGGCTCCCGACCCCACCCACTAGCTAGCAGTACAGACGACGACATAGGGGACATAGTGCTCGACGTCAACTTCTTCGACGAGCTGCGCATCGGCCTCGCCACCGCCGACGACATCCGTCAGTGGTCGCACGGTGAGGTCAAGAAGCCTGAAACCATCAACTACCGCACCCTGAAGCCGGAAAAGGACGGGCTCTTCTGCGAGAAGATCTTCGGTCCGCAGCGGGACTGGGAGTGCTACTGCGGTAAGTACAAGCGGGTCCGGTTCAAGGGCATCATCTGCGAGCGCTGCGGCGTCGAGGTGACCCGGTCGAAGGTCCGGCGTGAGCGGATGGGGCACATCGAGCTCGCCGCTCCGGTGACCCACATCTGGTACTTCAAGGGCGTGCCGAGCCGGCTGGGCTACCTGCTGGACCTCGCCCCCAAGGACCTCGAAAAGATCATCTACTTCGCCTCGTACGTCGTGACCAGCGTGGACGCGGAGTCGCGTCACCGTGACCTCTCGACGATCGAGAACGAGATCCTGGCCGAGAAGCGGCAGTCGGAGAACAGCCGCGACTCGGAGATCGAGAAGCGGGCCACCAAGCTCGAGGCCGACCTGGCCGAGCTAGAGGCCGAGGGTGCCAAGGCGGACGTCCGGCGCAAGGTCAAGGAGGGCGGAGAGCGCGAGATGCGCCAGATCCGCGACCGGGCCCAGCGCGAGATCGACCGCCTGGACGAGGTGCTGGACACCTTCCGCAAGCTGGAGCCGAAGCAGCTCGTCACCGACGAACTGCTCTACCGCGAGCTGCGGGACCGGTTCGGTGAGTACTTCACCGGCAGCATGG
This sequence comes from Micromonospora sp. NPDC047074, assembly GCF_040643815.1. Classification (NCBI taxonomy): domain Bacteria; kingdom Bacillati; phylum Actinomycetota; class Actinomycetes; order Micromonosporales; family Micromonosporaceae; genus Micromonospora; species Micromonospora sp. NPDC047074. The sequence goes on along the minus strand of NZ_JBEYVB010000006.1, from coordinate 53,626 downwards.
GCGCCGAGGCCATCAAGGCGCTGGTCCAGAACATGGACCTCGACGCCGAGGCCGAGAACCTGCGCGAGACCATCCGCTCCGGCAAGGGCCAGCGGAAGATCCGGGCGCTCAAGCGGCTGAAGGTCGTCGCGGCGTTCCTGAACACCCGCAACTCGCCGCTCGGCATGGTGCTCGACTGCGTCCCGGTCATCCCGCCGGACCTGCGCCCCATGGTGCAGCTGGACGGTGGCCGCTTCGCGACCTCGGACCTGAACGACCTGTACCGCCGCGTGATCAACCGGAACAACCGCCTCAAGCGTCTGATCGACCTCGGCGCGCCCGAGATCATCGTCAACAACGAGAAGCGGATGCTCCAGGAGGCCGTCGACGCGCTGTTCGACAACGGCCGTCGCGGCCGGCCGGTCACCGGGCCGGGTAACCGCCCGCTGAAGTCGCTCTCCGACATGCTCAAGGGCAAGCAGGGCCGGTTCCGCCAGAACCTGCTGGGCAAGCGCGTCGACTACTCCGGCCGTTCGGTCATCGTGGTCGGCCCGAAGCTCAAGCTGCACCAGTGCGGCCTGCCCAAGCAGATGGCGCTGGAGCTGTTCAAGCCGTTCGTGATGAAGCGGCTGGTCGACCTCAACCACGCGCAGAACATCAAGTCCGCCAAGCGGATGGTCGAGCGGCAGCGGCCGGTCGTGTGGGACGTGCTGGAAGAGGTCATCGGCGAGCACCCGGTGCTGCTGAACCGCGCGCCGACCCTGCACCGCCTGGGCATCCAGGCCTTCGAGCCGCAGCTCGTCGAGGGCAAGGCCATCCAGATCCACCCGCTGGTCTGCACGGCGTTCAACGCCGACTTCGACGGTGACCAGATGGCGGTGCACGTGCCGCTGTCCGCCGAGGCCCAGGCCGAGGCGCGGATCCTGATGCTGTCGTCGAACAACATCCTCAAGCCGGCCGACGGCAAGCCGGTCACCATGCCCACCCAGGACATGGTCATCGGCCTCTACCACCTCACCCACCTCACGGCGGGCGAGCGGGGCGAGGGCCGGTCGTTCAGCTCCGACGCCGAGGCGCGGATGGCGTACGACAACGGCGAGCTGCACCTGCAGGCCCCGGTGAAGATCCGCCTGCGTGGCGTGGTCGGGGTCGACAACGGCGCCGGCGCCGAGCCGTGGACCGCCCCGGAGGGCTGGGTCGAGGGCGAGCCGCTGACCGTGGAGACGACCCTCGGCCGGGTGCTGTTCAACGAGACGCTGCCGCAGGGCTACCGCTTCGTGAACTACGAGATCCGCAAGGGCCAGCTCTCCGCGATCGTCAACGACCTTGCCGAGCGCTTCCCGAAGGTGGCGCTGGCCGCCACCCTCGACGGGCTCAAGGAGGCCGGTTTCCACTGGGCCACCTGGTCCGGCGTGACGATCGGCATGGAGGACGTCATCGCCCCGCCGCGCAAGCGGGAGATCCTGGAGCGGTACGAGAAGGAAGCCGACCAGATCGACAAGCAGTACCAGCGCGGTCTGATGACCCCGGAGGAGCGCCGCGGCGAGCTCATCCAGATCTGGACCAAGGCGACCAACGAGGTCGCCAAGGAGATGGACACCGCGCTGCCGCAGGAGAACCCGCTGTGGAAGATGATCAACTCGGGCGCCCGCGGTAACCTCCTCCAGCTCCGGCAGATCGCGGCGATCCGTGGTCTGGTGGCCAACCCGAAGGGCGAGATCATCCCGCGGCCGATCAAGGCCAGCTACCGGGAGGGTCTGTCCGTGCTGGAGTACTTCATCTCCACGCACGGCGCCCGTAAGGGCCTCGCGGACACCGCCCTGCGTACCGCCGACTCGGGTTACCTGACCCGTCGTCTGGTGGACGTCTCGCAGGACGTCATCATCCGCGAGGAGGACTGCGGCACCGACCGGGCCATCCCGATGCAGATCGGGGAGCGGATCGACGGCAAGCTCGTCGTGCACGAGCACGCCGAGACCAGCGTGCACGCCCGGACGCTGGCCGACGACATCAAGGGGCCGGACGGCGTCGTCGTCGCCGAGCGGGGTCAGGACATCAACTCCATCCTGGTCGACAAGATCGTCGCCGCCGGGACGGAGACGGTGCGGGTGCGCAGCGTGCTCACCTGCGAGTCGAAGCTGGGCGTCTGCGGAGCGTGCTACGGCCGTTCGCTGCCGACCGGCAAGACCGTGGACGTCGGCGAGGCGGTCGGCATCATCGCCGCCCAGTCGATCGGTGAGCCGGGTACGCAGCTGACGATGCGTACCTTCCACACCGGTGGTGTCGCGGGTGAGGACATCACCCAGGGTCTGCCGCGTGTCCAGGAGATCTTCGAGGCCCGGGTCCCGAAGGGCAAGGCGCCCATCGCCGACACCCCGGGTCGGGTCCGGATCGAGGACGGCGAGCGCTCGCGGAAGATCATCGTGGTGCCGGACGACGGCAGCGAAGAGATCGTCTACGACAAGATCTCCAAGCGGGTCCGGCTGCGGACCCACGACGGCGACCACGTCGCGGTCGGCGAGAAGCTCACCGAGGGCACCATCGACCCGCACGAGCTTCTGCGGATCATGGGTCCGCGGGCGGTCCAGGTCCACCTGACCAGTGAGGTCCAGGAGGTCTACCGCTCGCAGGGTGTGCTCATCCACGACAAGCACATCGAGATCATCATCCGCCAGATGCTCAAGCGGGTGACGGTCATCGACTCCGGCTCGACCGAGTTCCTGCCGGGCGTGCTGGTCGACCGGGCGCTGTTCGAGTCGGAGAACCGCCGACTCGTCTCCGAGGGCGGCGAGCCCGCCGCCGGCCGACCGGTGCTGATGGGTATCACCAAGGCCTCGCTGGCCACCGACTCCTGGCTCTCGGCGGCCTCCTTCCAGGAGACCACCCGGGTGCTGACCGACGCGGCGATCAACTCGCGCAGCGACTCGCTCGTCGGCCTCAAGGAGAACGTGATCATCGGTAAGCTCATCCCGGCCGGTACGGGCATCAGCAAGTACCGCAACGTCCGGGTCGAGCCGACCGAGGAGGCGAAGGCCAAGGTCTACTCGATGACCGGCTACCCGGAGACCGACTACGGCTTCGGGCCGGCCAGCGGCCAGGCGGTTCCGCTGGACGACTTCGACTTCGGGTCGTACCGCTAGTCAGCACTTCTCGAACGAGGCCCCCGGCAGCCGCCGGGGGCCTCGTCGCGTCCCGGGCCCGTGGTCGCCCGGGCGGGCGCCACGGTGGACCGGGCCGGGGCATGATGGGGACATGACGACCGCACCAGGGCAGGCGCCCGTCGCCCAGCCGGGGCCGCCACGCCATCCGCTGGACCCGGATCCGGCCCGGGCCACGAAGGCACGGGCCGTCTTCGCGCTGGGCCTGATCGGTGCGCTGACCGGCCTCTTCATCGGCGGCGTGGTGCCGGCCACGGTGGCGCTCCAGCTCGCCCGCCAGGCGCGCCGGGAGGCGTACGCCTCGGGGGGTTTCCTGACCGGCGCGGCCTGGCTGCGCCGGGGGGAGCGGCTGGCGTGGACGGGCCTGGTGCTGGTGGCCGTCAGCGTGGTGGCGGTGGTGGTGATCGGGGTGGTCCGGCTGGCCGACGCGCCCTTCGGGCAGGATTTCGCGCCGAACGTGGACTGACCGACCGCTCGGGGGAACGGGTCGCGCCGGGCACGGGCCGCCCGGCTGGCGGCGGTAGCCTGGCCGGGTGTCCGTCGCGCGGCGGTGGACGCCGAACGTCGACAGGAGGACCCGTGACGGAACCGGCGCGTTTCTCGGGCAACGATCCCGTGGCGCCCCCCGCCGCGAATCCGGAGGCCGCATCCCCGGACGGGGCGCGGTGGGCCCGGCCCGACGCCGACCAGGCCGGCCCGTCCGCGGCCCCGGGACACCCGCAGTCAACCCCGCCCTGGGGCGCGTCGTCCGGCGGCCCGGCTCCCGCGTCGTCTCCGTGGGGCGCGTCGTCCGGTGGCCCGGCTCCCGCGTCGTCTCCGTGGGGCGCGTCGTCCGGTGGCCCGGCTCCCGCGTCGTCTCCGTGGGGCGCGTCGTCCGGCGGCCCGGCTCCCG
>NZ_JBEYVB010000006.1:0-49499 GCF_040643815.1 Micromonospora sp. NPDC047074 | reverse complement strand
CGCGTCGTCTCCGTGGGGCGCGTCGTCCGGCGGCCCGGCTCCGGGGTGGGGGCCGGCCGCTCCCGCCCCGATGCCTCCGCCGCCGCGGGAGGCCGCCCGGCCGCCGAAGCGGGTCGAGCCGGTCGCGGGCACGCCGTTCGCCGTGGTGCACCTCGACGTGCCGCCCGTCACCTCGGGCCTCGCCGTGGGTTCACTGGTGGCCGGGATCGTCTCGACCCTCGTCTCAGGCCTGGTGATCTGTCTCGGTGCGGCCGGCGGCGTGGGCGGTGCCTGGGCGGCCGGCGCGTTCACGGTGCTGGGTGTCCTGGCGGGTGCGGGCGCCGTCGTCGCGGGCCTGCTCGGGATGCGGCAGATCCGGCGGCCGGCACCGCCGCCCGCGGTCCGGTTCACCGGTCGGGGCCTCGCGGTGGCCGGGGTCGCCTGCGGCGGGGCGGGGCTACTGCTCAGCCTGCTCGGCCTGGGACTGGCGTTGCTGCTGGCGCTGGGGTGACGCCAGGGGCCGGCTGTGAGGCGTGACCCCGGCCGTGACGGGGTCGACGGGCCGGTCTCCAGGGAAGCCGTTACACTTGTGTCCGTAGTGCCCATCACGGACGGACTGGTGTGACGGGTTCGACAGGCGAGCGGTGGGACGCTCCGCCAGTCGCTCCGTTTTGACCTGTGCGGTTGTGGTAGGTACTCTTTCCCCTTGTGCCCGGGCAAGCCCGGGCAACTCGTGCGTGCGCTGGATCCGGTCAGCCGGAAATCGCGCGGGAGCACGACAAAGCCAAAGATCCGGCGCGCGGCCTGCCCGTGTGCCGGTGCGAGACCCGTCGGCACGCGCGAGCGTCGGCGCCGGGACCGTGGGCTGGGCGACACGCCCGACCGCGGGTGCCGGGACCTCCGTGAGGTGGCCCTGGTCGGAATGTAGGAGAGTCGGCCATCAGGGTCGGCTACGGCAGACGGTGCGGCCGCCACCAGGCGGTCGAAGGGAGCGGAGAAACCCGGTGCCCACGATTCAGCAGCTGGTCCGAAAGGGCCGTCAGGCGAAGACGAGTAAGACCAAGACCCCGGCGTTGAAGGGTTCCCCTCAGCGGCGCGGCGTGTGCACCCGCGTGTACACCACCACCCCGAAGAAGCCGAACTCGGCGCTGCGCAAGGTCGCTCGTGTCAAGCTCAGCAGCCAGATCGAGGTGACCGCCTACATCCCGGGCGTCGGCCACAACCTCCAGGAGCACTCGATCGTGCTCGTCCGCGGCGGCCGGGTGAAGGACCTCCCCGGCGTGCGTTACAAGATCGTTCGCGGTTCGCTCGACACCCAGGGTGTCCGCAACCGCAAGCAGGCGCGCAGCCGTTACGGCGCGAAGAAGGAGAAGAGCTGACATGCCGCGTAAGGGACCCGCTCCGCGGAAGCCGCTGGTCGCTGACCCGGTGTACAACTCGCCCCTGGTCACCCAGCTGGTGAACAAGATCCTGCTGCGCGGTAAGCGTCAGCTCGCCGAGCGCATCGTCTACGCCGCCCTGGAGGGCTGCCGGGAGAAGTCCGGCACCGACCCCGTGGTCACCCTCAAGCGGGCGATGGACAACGTCAAGCCGACCCTCGAGGTGCGCAGCCGCCGCGTCGGTGGCGCCACCTACCAGGTGCCGGTCGAGGTCCGCCCCGCCCGGGCGACCACCCTGGGCCTGCGCTGGCTGGTCACCTACTCCCGCGCCCGGCGCGAGAAGACCATGGTCGAGCGGCTGATGAACGAGCTGCTGGACGCGAGCAACGGCCTCGGTGCCGCCGTCAAGCGGCGCGAGGACACGCACAAGATGGCCGAGTCCAACAAGGCCTTCGCGCACTACCGCTGGTAACACCCTGGTTCCGGCGCCCTCGTGGCGCCGGAACCGCCGCCAGTTGTGTCGAGACGACGATAAGTAGGGATTGAAGTGGCCGCCGCAGACGCGCTCGCCAACGTACGCAACATCGGCATCATGGCGCACATCGATGCCGGTAAGACCACCACCACCGAGCGGATCCTGTTCTACACCGGTATCACGTACAAGATCGGTGAGGTCCACGAGGGCGCTGCCGTCATGGACTGGATGGAGCAGGAGCAGGAGCGTGGTATCACCATCACCTCCGCTGCCACCAAGTGTGAGTGGAAGGGCCACACGATCCAGATCATCGACACGCCCGGCCACGTCGACTTCACGGTCGAGGTGGAGCGGTCGTTGCGGGTGCTGGACGGTGCGGTCGCGGTCTACGACGGTGTCGCCGGCGTGGAGCCCCAGACGGAGAACGTCTGGCGCCAGGCCGACAAGTACGACGTCCCCCGGATGTGCTTCGTCAACAAGCTCGACCGGACCGGTGCCGACTTCTTCCGCTGCGTGCAGATGATGATCGACCGGCTCAACGCCACCCCGCTGGTGCTCCAGATCCCGATCGGCGCCGAGTCCGACTTCATCGGCGTGGTCGACCTGGTCGAGATGCGCGCCCTCACCTGGCGCGGGGAGACCCAGAAGGGTGAGGACTACGCGATCGAGGAGATCCCGGCCGACCTCGCCGACTCCGCCGCGGAGTGGCGCGAGAAGCTGATCGAGACCCTGGCCGACGTCGACGACGCGGTGATGGAGAAGTACCTGGAGGGCGAGGAGATCTCCGTCGAGGAGGTCAAGGCCGCCATCCGTCGGGCCACCATCGCCAGCAAGGCCAACCCGGTCCTCACCGGCACCGCCTTCAAGAACAAGGGCATCCAGCCGATGCTGGACGCGGTCGTCGCGTACCTGCCGTCGCCGCTGGACATCCCGGCGATCGAGGGTACGGCCACCGACGGCGAGACCCCGATGCTGCGCAAGCCGTCGGTCTCGGAGCCGTTCGCCGGCCTGGCCTTCAAGATCCAGACGGACAAGCACCTCGGCAAGCTCACCTACGTCCGGATCTACTCCGGGACGCTCGAGTCCGGCTCCCAGGTGGTCAACTCCACCAAGGACCGCAAGGAGCGGATCGGCAAGATCTACCAGATGCACGCCAACAAGCGGGAAGAGCGCAGCTCGGCCCAGGCTGGCGACATCATCGCGGTGCAGGGTCTGAAGCAGACCACCACCGGTGACACCCTGTGTGACCCGGCGAAGCCGGTCATCCTGGAGTCGATGACCTTCCCGGAGCCGGTCATCGAGGTCGCCATCGAGCCGAAGACCAAGGCCGACCAGGAGAAGCTCAGCACCGCCATCCAGCGGCTGGCCGAGGAGGACCCGACCTTCCGCGTCAAGCTGGACGACCAGACCGGCCAGACGGTCATCTCCGGCATGGGCGAGCTGCACCTGGACATCCTGGTCGACCGGATGCGCCGCGAGTTCAACGTCGAGGCCAACATCGGTAAGCCGCAGGTGGCGTACCGCGAGACGATCCGCCGCAAGGTGGAGAAGATCGAGTACACCCACAAGAAGCAGACCGGTGGTTCCGGCCAGTACGCCCGGGTGATCATCAGCCTGGAGCCGCTGCCGCTGGGCAACGACGCCCCGACCTACGAGTTCGCCAACGCGGTGACCGGTGGCCGCATCCCCCGGGAGTTCATCCCGTCGGTGGACGCGGGTGCGCAGGACGCCATGCAGTACGGCATCCTCGCCGGCTTCCCCCTGGTGGGCGTCAAGCTCACCCTGCTGGACGGCCAGTACCACGAGGTCGACTCGTCGGAAATGGCATTCAAGATCGCCGGCTCGATGGTGATGAAGGAGGCGGCCCGCAAGGCCGACCCCGCGCTGCTCGAGCCGATGATGGCTGTTGAGGTCACCACTCCTGAGGAGAACATGGGTGACGTCATCGGCGACCTCAACTCCCGCCGCGGCATCATCCAGGCGATGGAGGAGCGCAGCGGCGCCCGCGTCGTCAAGGCTCTGGTGCCGTTGTCGGAGATGTTCGGCTACGTCGGCGACCTGCGGTCGAAGACCCAGGGCCGGGCTAGCTACAGCATGCAGTTCGACTCCTACGCCGAGGTTCCGGCCTCGGTCGCCAAGGAGATCATCGCCAAGGCGACGGGTGAGTGACGCTCTCCCCGAGCTGATCGGATGATCCGGGGCGGTCGCGGGAGGGTTTCTCCCCGCCCGCGACCACCTCGGTCGGGTCGCGTGAGACCGGGCCTGTAGGCTTCATCGCCGCAGAACCCACCAAAGCTCTCCGGCCGTCAGGCCGGAAAGGCTGTCGACAGAGTCCTAAGCGCCGACCGGCGCGCCGGGCGTACGAACCAAGAAGTCCACAGGAGGACACCAGTGGCGAAGGCGAAGTTCGAGCGGACTAAGCCGCACGTCAACATCGGCACCATTGGTCACATCGACCACGGTAAGACGACGCTGACGGCGGCCATCACCAAGGTCCTGCACGACCAGTTCCCGGACCTGAACCCGTACACGCCGTTCGACGAGATCGACAAGGCGCCGGAGGAGAAGGCCCGCGGCATCACGATCTCCATCGCGCACGTCGAGTACCAGACCGAGGCGCGGCACTACGCGCACGTCGACTGCCCCGGGCACGCCGACTACATCAAGAACATGATCACCGGTGCCGCGCAGATGGACGGCGCGATCCTGGTGGTCGCGGCGACCGACGGCCCGATGCCGCAGACCCGCGAGCACGTGCTGCTGGCCCGCCAGGTCGGTGTGCCGTACATCGTCGTGGCGCTCAACAAGAGCGACATGGTCGACGACGAGGAGCTCCTGGAGCTCGTCGAGCTCGAGGTCCGCGAGCTGCTGTCGAACCAGGAGTACCCGGGTGACGACCTGCCGGTCGTCCGGGTCTCGGCGCTGAAGGCCCTCGAGGGTGACCCCGAGTGGACCGGCAAGCTGCTGGACCTGATGACCGCGGTCGACACCGCGATCCCGCAGCCGGAGCGCGAGACCGAGAAGCCGTTCCTGATGCCGATCGAGGACGTCTTCACGATCACCGGTCGTGGCACCGTCGTCACCGGTCGCGCGGAGCGCGGCGTGCTCAAGCCGAACGAGGAGGTGGAGATCGTCGGCATCCGCGAGAAGTCGATGAAGACCACCTGCACCGGCATCGAGATGTTCCGCAAGCTGCTCGACGAGGCCCGCGCGGGTGAGAACGTCGGTCTGCTGCTGCGTGGCATCAAGCGCGAGGACGTCGAGCGCGGCATGGTCGTCATCAAGCCGGGCACCACGACCCCGCACACGGAGTTCGAGGCGACGGTCTACATCCTCTCCAAGGAGGAGGGCGGCCGGCACACCCCGTTCTTCCAGAACTACCGTCCGCAGTTCTACTTCCGGACCACGGACGTCACCGGTGTCGTCACGCTCCCCGAGGGCACCGAGATGGTCATGCCGGGTGACAACACCACCATGACGGTGAAGCTGATCCAGCCCATCGCCATGGAGGAGAACCTCAAGTTCGCGATCCGCGAGGGTGGCCGCACCGTCGGCGCCGGGTTCGTCACCAAGATCATCAAGTGAGCTGGGTAACCCCGATTAGACCCGCCGCCGGTCGTGCGGCATACTAGTCAGGTTGCGTAACGACAGTTCGCTGCCCGTGTTCGGCTCACGCTGAACCTCCGGGTGGCAGGACAGTCGAGCGTGGGGTGGCTGGCGGCCAGTCCGTCAGCCACCCTCGCACGGCGTTCAGGTCGCGGTAGTGCGATCGGCGCCTTGACCCACCGTGCGGTCAGAATCGCTCCGGAGTCCCGGGGCGGAGCCTGGCCCGAGGGCGCGACACGCCCGACCGCGGGGGTCGGCGAAGTGGGCCTGTGCCAGCCGGTACAGGCGCCCGCAACACAGCGGCATCGAGAGAAGGAACAGAAGCCACCATGGCGGGACAGAAGATCCGCATCCGGCTCAAGGCCTATGACCACGAGGTCGTCGACTCCTCGGCTCGGAAGATCGTCGAGACGGTGACGCGTACCGGGGCGCAGGTCGCGGGCCCGGTGCCGCTGCCCACGGAGATCAACCGTTTCTGCGTTATCCGCTCGCCGCACAAGTACAAGGACTCGCGCGAGCACTTCGAGATGCGCACGCACAAGCGGCTGATCGACATCATCGACCCGACCCCGAAGACGGTCGACTCGCTCATGCGCCTCGACCTGCCGGCTGGCGTCGACATCGAGATCAAGCTGTAGGGACCGGACAAATGGACAGGCAAGTCAAGGGGATCCTGGGCGCAAAGCTCGGCATGACCCAGGTCTGGGACAACAACCGTGTTGTCCCGGTGACCGTGGTCGAGGCCGGCCCGTGCGTCATCAGCCAGGTTCGCAGCGCCGAGAAGGACGGTTACTCCGCGGTCCAGCTGGCGTTCGGCAAGATCGACCCGCGTAAGGTCAAGAAGCCGATCAGCGGGCACTACGCGAAGGCGGACGTCGCGCCGCGCCGGCACATCGTCGAGCTGCGCACCGTCGACGCCGCCGACTACTCGCTCGGTCAGGAGATCACGGTCGAGGAGTTCCCTGCCGGGATCTCGATCGACGTGACCGGCAAGACCAAGGGCAAGGGCTACGCCGGCCCGATGAAGCGGCACGGCTTCCACGGTCTGCGCGCCAGTCACGGTGTCGAGCGCAAGCACCGCTCGCCGGGCTCCATCGGCGCCTGCGCGACCCCGGGTCGCGTCTTCAAGGGCACCCGGATGGCCGGCCGGATGGGTGGCGTGCGCTACACCGTCCAGAACCTGACCGTCCAGGCGGTCGACACCGAGAACAACCTCCTGCTCGTCCGCGGCGCCATTCCCGGCCCGAAGGGCGCGCTGGTCCTGGTCCGCACCGCGGCCAAGACCAAGGTGAAGAAGGGCGGTGTGGCCAAGTGACCACCGTTGACGTCCTCACCGTCGAAGGCACCAAGAGCGGCTCCGTCGAGCTGCCCGGCGACATCTTCGACGTGCAGGCCAACGTCGCGCTGATGCACCAGGTCGTGGTGGCGCAGCTCGCGGCGGCCCGGCAGGGCACGCACAAGGTCAAGACCCGGGGCGAGGTCGCCGGCGGCGGCAAGAAGCCCTACAAGCAGAAGGGCACCGGTCGTGCCCGGCAGGGCTCGATCCGCGCGCCGCAGTTCGCCGGCGGTGGCGTCGTGCACGGCCCCGTGCCGCGCGACTACAGCCAGCGGACCCCGAAGAAGATGAAGGCCGCCGCCCTGCGTGGCGCCCTCTCCGACCGGGCCCGCGCCGGGCAGGTGCACGTCGTCGAGGCGTTCCTCTCGGCCGAGAAGCCGTCGACCAAGGCCGCCCTGGCCACGCTGGCGAAGGTGACCGGGGCCCGGCGGGTCCTGGTCGTGCTGAGCAGCACCGACGAGTTGAACTGGGTGTCGCTGCGCAACGAGCCGCGGGTGCACCTGATCGAGGCCGGCCAGCTCAACACGTACGACGTGCTGGTGGCCGACGACGTGGTCTTCACCAAGGAGGCCCTGGACGAGTTCCTGGGCGTTCCCGCCGAGACCACCGAGGAGGGTGGCAAGTGAGCACGATCGCCGACCCGCGCGACATCATCGTGGCGCCGGTCGTCTCGGAGAAGAGCTACAGCGAGCTGAACCGCAACTGGTACACCTTCCTGGTGCACCCGGACGCGAACAAGACCGAGATCAAGATCGCTATCCAGCAGATCTTCGGTGTCCGCGTCCTGACGGTCAACACGCTCAACCGCCAGGGCAAGCGCAAGCGGACCAAGACCGGTTTCGGTCAGCGCAAGGCCACCAAGCGGGCGATCGTGAAGCTGGCTGACGGTGACCGCATCGAGGCCTTCGGCGGCCCGGTCAGCTGAGGGGTGTAGACAATGGCTATCCGTAAGTACAAGCCGACGACGCCGGGCCGGCGTGGCTCCAGCGTCGCCGACTTCGCTGAGATCACCCGGTCGACGCCCGAGAAGTCGCTGCTGGTTCCGCTGCCGAAGAAGGGCGGGCGTAACGCCCACGGCCGGATCACCGCGCGGCACCAGGGTGGCGGTCACAAGCGCCAGTACCGTCTGATCGACTTCAAGCGGGTCGACAAGGACGGCGTGCCGGCGAAGGTCGCCCACATCGAGTACGACCCGAACCGCACCGCGCGTATCGCGCTGCTGCACTACGCCGACGGCGAGAAGCGCTACATCCTCGCGCCGAAGGACCTGAAGCAGGGCGACGCCGTCGAGTCGGGTCCGGGCGCGGACATCAAGCCGGGCAACAACCTGCCGCTGCGCAACATCCCGGTCGGTACCACGATCCACAACGTGGAGCTGCGTCCGGGCGGCGGCGCCAAGCTGGCCCGCTCGGCCGGCGTCGGCATCCAGCTGCTCGGCCGTGAGGGCGTCTACGCGACCCTGCGCATGCCGTCCGGCGAGATCCGGCGGGTCGACGTCCGCTGCCGCGCCAGCGTCGGCGAGATCGGCAACGCCGACCAGTCGAACATCAACTGGGGTAAGGCCGGTCGCATGCGGTGGAAGGGCAAGCGCCCGACCGTCCGTGGTGTCGCGATGAACCCGGTCGACCACCCGCACGGTGGTGGTGAGGGTAAGACCTCCGGTGGTCGCCACCCGGTGAACCCGCAGGGTAAGCCCGAGGGCCGCACCCGTCGTAAGGGCCAGCCGAGTGACCGGCTGATCGTCCGCCGCCGCTACGCCACGCGTAAGCGCGGCTGAGGGAGATAAGACATGCCTCGCAGCCTGAAGAAGGGCCCGTTCATCGACGACCACCTGCTCAAGAAGGTGGAGACGCAGAACGACAAGGGCTCGAAGAACGTCATCAAGACCTGGTCGCGGCGCTCGACGATCATCCCGGAGATGCTGGGTCACACGATCGCCGTGCACGACGGACGCAAGCACGTCCCGGTGTTCGTGACCGAGGCGATGGTCGGGCACAAGCTCGGCGAGTTCGCGCTGACCCGCACGTTCAAGGGTCACGAGAAGGACGACCGGAAGAGCCGTCGGCGCTGACGCCGCGGGCATACGGATAGAGGAACAAGGGGTTACAGCGATGCCAGGAAAGGGCGACGCTCCGGTGCTTCCGGGCGCGCGGGCGGTTGCGCGGCACGTGCGCATCTCGCCGATGAAGGCGCGCCGGGTGGTAAACCTCGTCCGCGGCCTGCCCGCGAAGGAGGCGCTCACGGTGCTGCAGTTCGCGCCGCAGGCTGCGAGCGAGCAGGTGTACAAGGTGCTCGCGAGCGCGATCGCCAACGCGGAGAACAACGAGCGGCTGGACCCCGACGCGCTGCTCGTCAGCGAGGCGTTTGTCGACGAGGGCCCGACCATGAAGCGGTTCCAGCCGCGGGCGCAGGGCCGGGCCTACCGGATCCGCAAGCGCACCTGCCACATCACCGTCGCGGTCGAGGCGGTGGCGCCGGCCGCTCCGAAGAAGGCCGCCGCGAAGAAGGCGGCCCCGGCGAAGCAGGCGGAGCCGGCCGAGACGCAGAGCAAGACGGAGGGCGCCGAGTAATGGGTCAGAAGGTTCACCCGCACGGGTTCCGGCTCGGCATCTCGACCGACTGGAAGTCCCGCTGGTTCGCGGACAAGCTCTACAAGGACTACATCGGCGAGGACGTCAAGATCCGCCGGATGATGTCCAAGGGCCTCGAGCGTGCCGGCATCTCCAAGGTCGACATCGAGCGCACCCGGGACCGGGTCCGCGTTGACATCCACACCGCCCGGCCGGGCATCGTCATCGGCCGTAAGGGCGCGGAGGCCGACCGGATCCGCGGCGAGCTCGAGAAGCTGACCGGCAAGCAGGTCCAGCTGAACATCATCGAGGTGAAGAACCCCGAGTCGGACGCGCAGCTCGTCGCCCAAGGTGTGGCCGAGCAGCTCTCCAGCCGGGTCAGCTTCCGTCGGGCGATGCGCAAGGCCATGCAGTCCGCGATGAAGAACCCGGTCTGCAAGGGCATCCGGGTCCAGGTCTCGGGCCGTCTCGGCGGCGCCGAGATGAGCCGGACCGAGTTCTACCGCGAGGGCCGGGTTCCGCTGCACACGCTGCGGGCCAACATCGAGTACGGCTTCTTCGAGGCCCGTACGAGCTTCGGCCGGATCGGCGTGAAGGTCTGGATCTACAAGGGCGACGCGGTGCCGGGTCGGGAGACCCCGGCCGAGGCTCCGTCGCGCCCGCGCCGCGAGCGCGGCGACCGTCCCGAGCGGCCGCGCCGTGGTCGGTCCGGCTCGTCCGGCACGACCGCCGGCGGCACCGAGGCCGGCAGGGCCGCCGCGACGACGATCGCGCAGCAGGCCGAGACGCCGAGCGGTGACGCGGTGGACCCCGCCGCCGTCACCGCCGCGGCAGAAACGCAGCAGGAGGGCTGACAGATGCTGATGCCGCGCAAGCCCCCGAAGGGCTTCCGCAAGCCGCACCACCCGGACCGCAGTGGCGCGTCCAAGGGTGGTAACCGGGTGGTGTTCGGCGAGTTCGGGATCCAGGCTCTCGAGCCGGCGTACGTGACCAACCGCCAGATCGAGTCGGCGCGTATCGCGATGACCCGCCACATCAAGCGTGGTGGCAAGGTCTGGATCACGATCTTCCCGGACCAGGCCCTCACCAAGAAGCCGGCCGAGACCCGGATGGGTTCCGGTAAGGGTTCACCCGAGTGGTGGGTCGCCAACGTCAAGCCGGGGCGGGTTCTCTTCGAGATGTCCTTCCCCAACGAGCAGATCGCGCGAGAGGCGATGCGTCGCGCGATCCACAAGCTCCCGATGAAGTGCCGCATTGTTACGCGCGAAGTGGGTGAATCCTGATGGCAGCGGGCGTTAAGGCCTCCGAGCTGCGTGAGCACTCCGACGAGGAGCTGGTCACCAAGCTGCGCGAGGCCAAGGCGGAGCTGTTCAACCTCCGCGTGCAGGCCGCGACCGGCCAGCTGGACAACAACCGGCGGCTGCAGGTCATCCGTCGGGAGATCGCCCGGATCTACACGATCATGCGTGAGCGCGAGCTGGGTCTCTCGGCCGCGCCGACTGAGGTGACTGCATCATGAGCGAGAACACCACCGCCACCGCGCGGGCCCGCCGTAAGGTGCGTGAGGGCCTCGTGGTCAGCGACAAGATGGAAAAGACCGTCGTCGTCGAGGTCGAGGACCGGGTCAAGCACGCGCTGTACGGCAAGATCATGCGTCGTACCAGCAAGCTGAAGGTGCACGACGAGCAGAACACCGCCGGTATCGGCGACCGGGTTCTGATCATGGAGACCCGGCCGCTGTCCGCCACCAAGCGGTGGCGGCTCGTGGAAATCCTGGAAAAGGCCAAGTAGCGAAGGCTCAAGCTCGCCCGGCGTCAGTCGGGCGCGGGTTCCGCCAGGCTCCGGCCGCCACGCGCGGCCGGAGAACCGGCAGACATAGGAGATAGACGTGATTCAGCAGGAGTCGCGACTGCGCGTCGCCGACAACACGGGTGCCCGGGAGATCCTGTGCATCCGCGTTCTCGGTGGCTCCGGTCGGCGCTACGCGAGCATCGGCGACGTCATCGTGGCCACCGTCAAGGACGCGATCCCGGGTGCCGGTGTGAAGAAGGGCGACGTCGTCAAGGCGGTCGTCGTTCGCACCGCCAAGGAGCGGCGGCGGCCGGACGGCTCGTACATCCGCTTCGACGAGAACGCCGCCGTCATCATCAAGGACGGTGGGGACCCGCGCGGTACCCGTATCTTCGGCCCGGTGGGCCGGGAGCTGCGGGACAAGCGGTTCATGAAGATCATCTCTCTCGCGCCGGAGGTGTTGTGACCGTGAAGGTCAAGAAGGGCGACACGGTCGTCGTCATCGCCGGCAAGGACAAGGGTGCCAAGGGTAAGGTCATCGCGGCCTACCCGCGGCAGGACAAGGTCCTGGTCGAGGGCGTGAACCGGGTCAAGAAGCACACCCGCATCAGCACCACCCAGCGTGGCGCCAAGACCGGTGGCATCGTCACCCAGGAGGCCCCGATCCACGTCTCGAACGTGCAGGTCTTGGACTCCGACGGCAAGCCGACCCGCGTCGGCTACCGGGTCGACGAGAATGGCCAGAAGGTCCGCATCGCGCGTAGCACCGGTAAGGACCTGTGATGACCACGGCTACCGAAACCAAGACCATGCCGCGCCTCAAGGAGCGGTACCGCAACGAGATCGTGGCCAAGCTGCAGGAGCAGCACAGCTACGGCAACCCCATGCAGGTGCCGCGGCTGGTCAAGATCGTCGTCAACATGGGTGTCGGCGAGGCCGCCCGGGACGCCAAGCTGATCGACGGCGCCGTCCGGGACCTGGCCACCATCACCGGCCAGAAGCCGCAGGTGCGGCGGGCGACCAAGTCCATCGCGCAGTTCAAGCTCCGTGAGGGCATGCCGATCGGCGCGAAGGTGACCCTCCGCGGCGACCGGATGTGGGAGTTCCTGGACCGGCTGCTGTCGATCGCGCTGCCGCGTATCCGCGACTTCCGCGGTCTCGACGGGCGCAAGCTCGACGGGCACGGCAACTACACGTTCGGTCTGACCGAGCAGTCGGTGTTCCACGAGATCGACCAGGACAAGATCGATCGGCAGCGGGGCATGGACATCACGGTGGTCACGACCGCCACGACCGACGACGAGGGCCGGGCGCTGCTCAAGCTCCTGGGCTTCCCGTTCAAGGAGAACTGAGATGGCCAAGAAGGCGCTGATCATCAAGGCGGCCGCGAAGCCGAAGTTCTCGGTTCGCGCGTACACCCGCTGCCAGCGGTGCGGGCGTCCCAAGGCGGTCTACCGCAAGTTCGGTCTCTGCCGGGTCTGCATCCGGGAGATGGCCCACCGCGGTGAGCTGCCGGGCGTGTCCAAGGCTTCCTGGTAAGGGCGACCGCGTCCCGGCTCCGGCCGGGACCCTTGCACCGATCATGTATTGCTCTTCGCCGTAGGCCCGGGGCGTGTCGCCCCGGGAACCCCGGCGAGAAAGGCTGACGAAATCCATGACGATGACCGACCCGATCGCAGACATGCTCACGCGTCTGCGTAACGCCAACCAGGCGTACCACGACCAGGTGAAGATGCCCTACTCGAAGATCAAGGCGAACATCGCCGAGGTCCTCAAGGCCGAGGGCTACATCGCCACCTGGTCGGTCGAGGAGCCCGAGGAGGGCGCCGTCGGCAAGCGACTGGTCGTCGAGCTGAAGTACGGCCAGAACCGGGAGCGGAGCCTGGCCGGCATCAAGCGCGTGTCCAAGCCCGGTCTGCGGGTTTACGCCAAGTCGGACGGGCTCCCGCGGGTGCTCGGCGGGCTCGGCGTGGCGATCATTTCGACGTCCCAGGGGCTGCTCACCGACCGGCAGGCCCGCAAGCGGAGCGTTGGCGGGGAAGTCCTCGCC
Organism: Micromonospora sp. NPDC047074; assembly: GCF_040643815.1. Lineage (NCBI taxonomy): Bacteria > Bacillati > Actinomycetota > Actinomycetes > Micromonosporales > Micromonosporaceae > Micromonospora > Micromonospora sp. NPDC047074. The sequence goes on along the minus strand of NZ_JBEYVB010000006.1, from coordinate 36,313 downwards.
TTCGTCTGGTAACGGGAGACAGGTAGAAATGTCGCGTATTGGACGTAAGTCGATCCCGGTGCCAGCCGGCGTCGACATCACCATCGACGGGCAGACCGTCAAGGTCAAGGGCCCGAAGGGCGAGCTCTCGCACACCCTGGCCGAGCCGATCACGATCGACCGGGCCGAGGACGGGCAGCTGAACGTCGTCCGCCCGAACGACGAGCGCAAGGCCAAGGAACTGCACGGCCTGAGCCGTACCCTGGTCGCCAACATGATCGTCGGCGTCACCGAGGGCTACCGCAAGAGCCTGGAGATCGCCGGCACCGGTTACCGCGTGACCGCCAAGGGCAAGGACCTGGAGTTCGCGCTCGGGTTCTCGCACCCGGTGCTGGTTCCGGCGCCGGACGGCATCACCTTCACGGTGGAGAAGCCCACGGTCTTCCACGTGGCCGGCATCGACAAGCAGCTCGTCGGCGAGGTTGCCGCCAACATCCGGAAGATCCGCCCGCCGGAGCCCTACAAGGGCAAGGGCGTCAAGTACCAGGGCGAGGTCATCCGCCGCAAGGCTGGAAAGGCAGGTAAGAAGTGAGCGCCACGCTGCTCAAGCGCCGCCGCGGCGTCGCCGCCAAGCGTGCCGTCGGGCGTGCGCGCCGGCACTTCCGGGTCCGCAAGAACATCAGCGGCACCGCCGAGCGTCCCCGCCTCGTGGTCACCCGCTCCCTGCGGCACATCGTCGCCCAGATCGTGGACGACACCAAGGGTCACACCCTGGCGTCGGCCTCGACCCTGGACGCCTCGCTGCGCGGCACGGAGGGCGACAAGAGCGCCCTGGCCGGCAAGGTCGGCGCCCTGCTCGCCGAGCGGGCCAAGGCCGCCGGTGTGTCCAAGGTCGTCTTCGACCGCGGTGGCAACCGGTACGCGGGGCGGGTCGCCGCGCTTGCCGACGCCGCCCGCGAAGCCGGGCTCGAGTTCTAGAAACCCCGTCACGAGAGAGAAGGAAGGCTGCTGATGCCAGGTCAACAGCGCCGTGGCGGCGGGTCCGGTGGCAACGAGGGTGGTCGCCGCGACAACCGCCGTGAGGGCGGCCGCGGAAACGCGCCCGTCGAGAAGACCCCGCACCTCGAGCGGGTCGTCGCGATCAACCGCGTCGCCAAGGTCGTGAAGGGTGGTCGTCGCTTCAGCTTCACCGCCCTGGTGATCGTGGGCGACGGCGACGGCACCGTCGGTGTGGGCTACGGAAAGGCCAAGGAGGTGCCCGCGGCGATCGCCAAGGGCGTCGAGGAGGCCAAGAAGCACTTCTTCAAGGTGCCGCGGATCGCCTCTTCGATCCCGCACCCGGTGACGGGTGAGGCCGCCGCCGGTGTGGTGCTGCTCAAGCCGGCCTCGGCCGGTACGGGCGTCATCGCCGGTGGCCCGGTGCGCGCCGTGCTGGAGTGCGCGGGTATCCACGACGTGCTCTCCAAGAGCCTCGGTTCGTCGAACCCGATCAACATCGTGCACGCCACCGTGGCGGCGCTGAAGGGGCTGGAGTCCCCCGAGGCCGTCGCTGCCCGTCGTGGCCTGCCGGTCGAGGACGTCGCGCCGGCCGCCATGCTGGCGTCGCGGGCGGGGGTGGCTTCCTGATGGCTCGCCTGAAGGTCACCCAGGTCCGGTCCGAGATCGGGACCAAGCAGAACCAGCGTGACTCGCTGCGTTCGCTCGGTCTCAAGCGGATCAACGACGTGGTGGTCAAGGAGGACCGTCCGGAGATCCGCGGCATGATCTTCGCGGTCAACCACCTCGTGAAGGTCGAGGAGGTCGAGTAATGACGATCAAGGTCCACCACCTGCGCCCGGCGCCCGGTGCCAAGACCGCGAAGACCCGAGTGGGTCGCGGTGAGGGTTCCAAGGGCAAGACCGCCGGTCGCGGTACCAAGGGTTCCAAGGCCCGTAAGAACATCTCGGCGGCGTTCGAGGGTGGGCAGATGCCCATCCACATGCGCCTGCCGAAGATGAAGGGCTTCAAGAACAAGTTCAAGGTGGTCTTCCAGGTGGTCAACCTGGACCGGCTCGCCGAGCTGTTCCCGAACGGCGGCGAGGTCGGCCCGCTGGAGCTGGTCGAGGCCGGCGCGGTCCGCAAGGGCCACCCGGTCAAGGTGCTCGGCACCGGGGACCTCGGCGGGATCGCCCTCCAGGTGTCGGCGCACGCGTTCAGCGCGTCGGCCAAGGAGAAGATCGCCGCCGCCGGTGGCTCCGTCACCGAGCTGTAAGGGCTGTACGACCCGTGGCGCCCGCTCAGTTGTCGTAACTGGGCGGGCGCCACGGTCTACCTGGCACGTTCGCGCCAGGTAATATCGGATTCGGTTTATGTAGCCGGGCACATCTGCCCGGACAGGGATCGGGCTGTTAGAGTCCCTTCCCAGCCATGGATATCGGGCACTCGCCCGGCACCCACCCCGACCGCCAGGGATCACCGGCGGCCCGCCTCGCGCAGGAGGAAGAAGTTGCTGTCCGCCTTTCTCAGTGCGTTCCGTACGCCTGACCTGCGCAAGAAGCTGCTGTTCACAGTAGGCATCATTGCGGTCTACCGGCTCGGGGCGACGCTGCCCAGCCCGGGCGTCTCGTACGGCAACGTCAAGAAGTGCCTCGACACCCTGCAGGACGGCTCCACCGGGGTGTTGAACCTGCTCAACCTCTTCTCCGGCGGCGCGCTGCTGCAGCTCTCGGTCTTCGCGCTGGGCATCATGCCCTACATCACAGCGTCGATCATCCTGCAGCTGCTGACGGTGGTCATCCCCCGGCTCGAGCAACTCCGCAAGGAGGGCCAGGCCGGGCAGGCGAAGATCACCCAGTACACCCGCTACCTGACGCTGGGCCTCGGTGTCCTCCAGGCGTCGGCGTTCGTGGCGCTGGCCCGCTCCGGGCAGCTGTTCAACAACCAGTGCGACCAGTTCCCGATCATCCCCGAGGGGACCGGGATCCCGGACTGGCTGACCCTGAGCCTGCTGGTCATGACGATGACCGCCGGCACCGGCGTGGTGATGTGGCTCGGCGAGCTGATCACCGACCGGGGCGTCGGCAACGGCATGTCCGTCCTGATCTTCACCTCGATCGCCGCCCGGCTCCCCAGTGAGGGCTGGCAGATCAAGCAGACCGGCGGTTGGGGCAAGTTCCTGCTCGTCATCGCCCTGGTCCTGGTGGTCATCACCGCGGTCACCTTCATCGAGCAGGCGCAGCGCCGCATCCCGGTGCAGTACGCCAAGCGGATGATCGGCCGGCGGATGTACGGCGGCACCTCGACCTACATCCCCCTGAAGGTCAACCAGGCGGGTGTCATCCCGGTCATCTTCGGCTCGTCGCTGCTCTACCTGCCCCAGCTGGCGCTGCAGTTCTTCGACCAGAACAACCCGGGCAAGACCCAGGCGTGGATCCAGAACAACCTGGTCGACCCGACCAGCCCGATCTACATCGCGGTCTACTTCCTGCTGATCATCTTCTTCACGTACTTCTACGTCTCGATCACGTTCAACCCGACCGAGGTCGCGGACAACATGAAGAAGTACGGCGGCTTCGTGCCGGGCATCCGCCCCGGCAAGCCGACCGCCGACTACCTCGACTTCATCCTCAGCCGGATCACCCTGCCGGGCGCCCTCTACCTGGGCATCATCTCGATCCTGCCGAACTTCTTCTTCATCTGGCTGGACAAGCAGCAGTACCTGAACTTCCCGTTCGGCGGCACCGCTGTGCTGATCATGGTTGGCGTGGGTCTGGAGACCACCAAGCAGATCGAGAGCCAACTGATGCAGCGGAACTACGAAGGGTTCCTGCGGTAGATGAGACTCGTTCTGGTTGGTCCGCCTGGCGCGGGCAAGGGCACGCAGGCCGAGTTCATCGCCGCGCACCTCTCGGTCCCGAAGATCTCGACCGGCGACATCTTCCGGTCGAACGTCTCCCAGGGCACCCCGCTCGGGGTCGAGGCCAAGCGCTACATGGACGCCGGCGAGCTGGTGCCCGACGAGGTCACGATCAACATGGTCCGGGACCGGCTCGCCGAGCCGGACGCCGCCGAGGGCTTTCTGCTCGACGGCTTCCCGCGCACCACGCCGCAGGCCGCCGCGCTGGACAAGCTCCTCGCTGACCTGGGCACCGCACTCGACCTGGTGCTGGAGCTCGTGGTCGACGACGACGAGGTGATCCGGCGGCTCTCCGGCCGGCGCACCTGCCGGGGCTGCGGCAAGATCTGGCACGTCGAGTTCGACGCCACCAGCCGTGAGGGCATCTGCGACCGGTGCGGCGCCGAGCTGTTCCAGCGCGACGACGACAAGCCGGAGACCATCGCCACCCGCCTGCGGGAGTACGCGGACAAGACCGCGCCCCTGGTCGACTACTACGGCGCCCAGGGCAAGCTGGTGGGCATCGATGCCACCGGCCCGGTGGAGGACGTCACTGTCCGCGCCATCGACGCCCTGCGGTCCTACGGCGGCTGACGTCCCGCCGGGCTCCGGCGGATAGAGTGCGAGGAGCGGGGTACGTCCGTCCGACGTGCCCCGCTCTTCGGCTTCGGCAAGAAAGGTAACGGCTCCATGCGTCGTCCCCAGCTGGACATCCAGCTGAAGACCCCTGACCAGATCGAGAAGATGCGTGCCGCCGGGCTGGTGGTCGCCGAGGCGCTGCGTCGGATGCGGGAGGCGGTCGCCCCCGGGGTCAGCACCGCCGACCTGGACGCCATCGCCGAGTCGACCATCCGCGAGGCCGGCGCCACTCCCTCGTTCAAGGGCTACCACGGCTTTCCCGCGTCGATCTGCTCCTCCGTGAACGAGCAGGTCGTGCACGCGATCCCGACGCCTAAGCAGGTGCTCCGCGACGGTGATCTGATCTCCATCGACTGCGGCGCGGTGCTCGACGGCTGGCACGGCGACGCCGCGATCACCGTCGGCGTGGGCGAGGTCGACCCGGCGCTGCTGAAGATGGCCGCCGTCGCCGAGGACGCCATGTGGGCGGGCATCGCCGCCGCCGCCCGTGGCTCCGCCAGCGGCAAGGGCCGGCTGACCGACATCTCGCACGCCGTGGAGGACGCGGTCCGCAAGGGTGGCCGCTACGGCATCGTCGACGGTTACGGCGGGCACGGCATCGGCACGGAGATGCACCAGGACCCGCACGTGCTCAACCACGGGCGGCCGGGCAAGGGGCCGCGCCTGGTGCCCGGCATGGCGCTGGCGATCGAGCCGATGATCACGATGGGCTCGCCCCGTACGGTCGAACTCTCCGACGGGTGGACGGTGGTCACCCGGGACCGGTCGATGGCGGTGCACGTCGAGCACACGATGGCACTGCTCCCGGACGGCGTCTGGGTGCTGACCGCGCCGGACGGCGGACGCGCCCGCCTGGGCGAGCTGGTCACCTCCCGCCAGCCCGCCGACTCGCCCACGCACTGAGCCGCCGGGAGCGCGTGCCGCTGCTCCGGCGGCACAGGCGGGTCCCGTCGGTGTGTTCGGCGGTGCCGACGAGGTAGGGGCGCTCGCGTCCGGGCCACCGGTCCGCCGAGTTCCGTGCCGCGTCGGGCCCGCTGGACCGCTCCGCGGCGGGCTCGCGGTGGTGGGACGGTGGCATGCTTGCGGGCATGGACGGGCGTGACGGGATGCGGGCCGCCGACGCGGATCGCCAGGCGGTGGCGGATCGGCTGCGGGTGGCCCTCGACGAGGGCCGGCTGGATCTGCACGAGTACGACGAGCGGTTGCAGCGGGCGTACGCCGCGCGGACGTACGGCGACCTGGGCGCGCTGCTGACCGACCTGCCGGCGCCGGCCGCCCCGGGTGCGTCGGAGGTCGCCACGACGTCGGAGGCCGTCGCGCCGCGGGCGGAACGTGCCCCGTCGTCGGCAACCGTCCGCTGGCTGGCCGATGTCTGGTCTCCGTACCTCCGGGTGGTCGCGATCGTGGTGACCATCTGGGCGGCGACCTCGCTCTTCGCCACGGACCTGCGCTACTTCTGGCCCGTCTGGGTGGCCGGGCCGTGGGGAGCGGTTCTCCTGGTGCGGACGGTGGGCGGTCTCGCCGGTGGCGAGCCGCGACGGTGGGCGGCCGAACAGGAGCGCCGGCGCGAGCGCCGGCGGGCGAAGCGGGCCCGGAAACGGGAGCGGAAGCGGGCGCTGGCCGACGCCGAGCAGGGGACCTCCCCACGGGAACTGCCGGCCGCCAGGGCGGAACACCGGGAACCGGAAAACGACCTGCCGGCGGCCCGGGACGACCACCGGGAACCGGAGGAGGGCCTGCCGGGGCTCCGGGACGACCAGGAAGCGGAGGAGGGCCTGTCGGGGCTCCGGGACGACCGCCGGGAAGCGGCCGGCGAGCGGGAACGGCGGCACGGCGCGGCCGACGCCGGGGTCTGACTGGGGGATTCTGTCCGGTTCGGCGCACCGATTCCCGGCCGGTTTGGCGACGGCCCGCAGGCGGGCGTACACTTTCTGATCGGCGCACAGCGTCCACTCCGGCATGCCCACCCTGCGCTTCGGTGGGAGTCGGAGCCGCGGCTGGCGCGGGCAATCTGATCTTGATCGGCATGATCCTGGTCGGTGCCCGTGTAAGACGTTGTGGGCCGTCCGGAGTAACCGACGTCAGGACAGCGGAGGACATGCCGAAAAAAGACGGAGCCATCGAGATCGAGGGTCGGGTCATCGAGCCCCTGCCGAACGCCATGTTCCGGGTGGAGCTCGCGAACGGCCACAAGGTGCTGGCTCACATCAGCGGCAAGATGCGGCAGCACTACATCCGTATCCTGCCGGAGGACCGGGTCGTCGTCGAACTCTCGCCGTACGACCTGACCCGCGGGCGCATCGTCTACCGCTACAAGTAAGCCTGACGGCGGCCGGGACGTCCCGTGTCCGTCTTCGACGTCCGGTGTCGCGCCTCGGCGCGTCGTCGGGCCCAGATGGGAAGTAAGGCAACCGTGAAGGTCAAGCCGAGCGTCAAGAGGATCTGCAACAAGTGCCGGGTCATCCGCCGGCACGGCCGGGTCATGGTCATCTGCACCGACCCGCGCCACAAGCAGCGCCAGGGCTGAACCAGTTCCGACCGGCCGTGTGACCACGGTCGGTCGTAATCGGTCCGGGCCGCGGATCCAGACAACGAATCACATGCTCGTTCCAGCCGCGAGCGGTGCGCGTCGCGTACCTCTGCGTGGTTGACCCCCGGTCGGAGGCCGGGGCCCGCTCGGGCAGCGACCGTTTCCGGTCGCCGGCGCACGTCGCCGGAGACGGAACGGTCGGTAGCGGGGTGGGACGGGTCCACACCTCCGCCAGAAACCACGAGGAGCACGCCCGCACATGGCACGTCTAGCCGGCGTCGACCTCCCCCGCGAAAAGCGGATGGAGATCGCGCTCACCTACATCTTCGGCGTGGGTCGGACCCGCGCCCTGGAGACGCTCGCCGCCACCGGCATCTCGCCGGACAAGCGCGCCCGGGACCTCACGGACGAGGAGCTGGTCCAGCTCCGCGACCACATCGAGGCCAACTACAAGGTTGAAGGTGACCTGCGCCGCGAGGTCGCCGCTGACATCCGCCGCAAGGTCGAGATCGGCTGCTACGCCGGCATCCGGCACCGCCGGGGCCTGCCCGTGCGTGGCCAGCGGACCCGGACCAACGCGCGGACCCGCAAGGGCCCGAAGCGGACCGTGGCCGGCAAGAAGAAGCCCGGCAAGAAGTAAATAGGAGCGCACAGACTTATGCCACCGAAGGCTCGTGCCGGAGCCGCCGTCAAGAAGGTCCGGCGCAAGGAACGCAAGAACGTCGCCCACGGGCAGGCGCACATCAAGAGCACCTTCAACAACACCATCGTGTCCATCACGGACCCGACCGGTGCGGTCATCTCCTGGGCCTCCGCGGGCCAGGTGGGCTTCAAGGGCTCCCGCAAGTCGACCCCGTTCGCCGCGCAGCTGGCCGCCGAGGCCGCCGCGCGCCGGGCGATGGAGCACGGCATGCGCAAGGTCGACGTGTTCGTCAAGGGTCCCGGCTCCGGCCGGGAGACCGCCATCCGTTCGTTGCAGGCCGTGGGCCTGGAGGTCGGTCAGATCTCCGACGTGACCCCGCAGCCGCACAACGGATGCCGTCCGCCGAAGCGTCGCCGGGTCTGAGAGGTTAGAGAGAGATGGCTCGTTACACCGGTGCTGACTGCCGCCGTTGCCGGCGGGAGAAGATGAAGCTGTTCCTCAAGGGCAGCAAGTGCGATGGCCCGAAGTGCCCGTTCGAGTCCCGGCCGTTCCCGCCCGGGCAGCACGGCCGCGGCCGCACGAAGGAGACGGAGTACCTGCTCCAGCTCCGTGAGAAGCAGAAGGCCCGCCGCGTGTACGGCGTGCTGGAGAAGCAGTTCCGCGGTTACTACGAGGAGGCCGTGGCCAAGCAGGCCAAGACCGGTGAGGTCCTCCTGCAGATCCTCGAGTCGCGGCTGGACAACGTGGTCTACCGGGCTGGCTACGCCAAGTCCCGGGACATGGCCCGTCAGCTGGTCAAGCACGGTCACTTCACGGTGAACGGCAAGAAGGTCGACATCCCGTCGTACCGCGTCAAGGAGCACGACATCATCGAGGTCCGGGGCAAGAGCAAGGAGCTCACCCCGTTCATCGTGGCGCAGGCCGAGGCCGGCTCGAAGTCGGTTCCGGCGTGGCTGGAGGCGATCCCCAGCCAGATGAAGGTGCTCGTGCACTCGCTCCCGGCCCGCCAGGTCATCGACACGCAGGTCCAGGAGCAGCTGATCGTCGAGCTCTACTCCAAGTAGTCGGAGCTCGTTGCGGTGGCCCGCCCTTCCTGGGCGGGCCACCGGAACACTTTGTCGTGGGCGTCATATGGCGGGCGCCCCGGAAGAGAAGAGAAGACATGCTCATCAGCCAGCGACCGACCCTCTCCGAGGAGTCGATCAACGAGACCCGGTCCCGGTTCACGATCGAGCCGCTGGAGCCGGGCTTCGGCTACACCCTGGGCAACTCGCTGCGGCGCACGCTGCTGTCGTCGATCCCGGGTGCTGCGGTCACCTCGATCAAGATCGACGGCGTGCTGCACGAGTTCACCACGATCCCCGGTGTCAAGGAGGACGTGGTCGAGCTCGTCATGAACATCAAGGAGCTCTGCGTCAGCTCCGAGCACGACGAGCCGGTCAGCATGTACCTGCGTAAGCAGGGCCCGGGCGACGTGACGGCGGGCGACATCCAGCCGCCGGCCGGCGTCTCGGTGCACAACCCGGACCTGAAGCTCGCCACCCTCAACGGCAAGGGCCGGCTCGACATGGAGCTGACCGTCGAGCGGGGTCGTGGCTACGTCACGGCGGCGCAGAACAAGCAGGCCGGCGCCGAGATCGGCCGGATCCCGGTCGACTCGATCTACTCGCCGGTGCTGAAGGTGACCTACCGCGTCGAGGCGACCCGTGTCGAGCAGCGGACCGACTTCGACCGGCTGATCATCGACGTCGAGACCAAGCCGTCGATGGGCCCGCGCACCGCGCTGGCCTCCGCCGGCTCGACCCTGGTGGAGCTGTTCGGCCTGGCTCGGGAGCTGGACGAGACCGCCGAGGGCATCGACATCGGGCCGTCCCCGCAGGACGCCCAGCTCGCGGCGGACCTGGCGCTGCCGATCGAGGAGCTGGACCTGACCGTCCGCTCCTACAACTGCCTCAAGCGCGAGGGCATCAACTCCGTTGGTGAGCTCATCGGACGTACCGAGGCCGACCTCCTCGACATCCGCAACTTCGGGCAGAAGTCGATCGACGAGGTCAAGATGAAGCTCGCCGGGATGGGTCTGGGGCTGAAGGACTCGGCCCCGAACTTCGACCCGGCGCACGTCGTGGACGCCTTCGGCGAGGCCGACTACGACACCGACGACTACCGCGAGACCGAGCAGCTCTAGTCCGCGCTGCCGCCACACCTGAGGAGCACCAAGCATGCCCACGCCCACCAAGGGCCCCCGCCTCGGCGGCAGCCCCGCGCACGAGCGGCTGATGCTGGCCAACCTGGCCACCGCGCTGTTCCAGCACGGCAAGATCAAGACCACCGAGACGAAGGCCCGGCGGCTGCGTCCGCTGGCCGAGCAGCTCATCACCAAGGCCAAGCGCGGCGACCTGGCGTCCCGCCGGCGGGTGCTGGGCGTCGTCAAGGACAAGGACGTGGTCTACTCCCTGTTCGACCAGATCGCGCCCCGGTACGCCAACCGCAACGGTGGCTACACCCGGATCGTGAAGACCGGTCCGCGCAAGGGTGACGCCGCTCCGATGGCGATCATCGAGCTGGTCGAGGAGCTTCAGGTCGCCGAGCCGAAGGCGAACAAGAAGACCGCCGCCCGCAAGGCCGCCCAGCAGGACAAGGTCGAGGCGCTCGCCCCGGCCGACGAGGCCCCGAAGGCGACCTCGGGCGACCAGGACGCCGAGGCGCCCGTGTCGGCGTCCGGCGACACCGCCGCCGCCCGCGAGGACAGCGACGAGGCCGGCGAGAACGACAAGGCCTGATCCAGGCCACCGTCGGGCCCGGCACCCCTCGTGGGGTGCCGGGCCCGACCCGTGAGACGGGAGGTACGAGTGGACGAGCGCACCCGGCTGCGGCTGGACGTCGCGTACGACGGGTCGGGCTTCTCCGGCTGGGCCGCCCAGCCGACCCGGCGCACGGTCGCCGGCGTCCTCTCCGAGACCCTCGACCTGGTGCTCGGCGCGGGGACGGCGTCCGGGCTGACCGTGGCGGGCCGCACCGACGCCGGCGTGCACGCCACCGGCCAGGTCTGCCACGTCGACCTGCCGGCCGCCGTGTGGGGGGAACACGAGGGGCGGCTGCTGCGCCGGCTGGCCCGGCTGCTCCCGACCGACGTCCGGGTACGCGCGATGGCCGAGGTGCCGGCGGACTTCGACGCCCGTTTCTCGGCCACCTTCCGCCGCTACGAGTACCGGGTGACCGACGAACCGTGGGGCGCCGAGCCGCTGCGCCGGCACGAGATCCTGGCCTGGCCGAAGCCGCTGGACCTGGCCGCGTTGAACGCCGCCGCGGCGGGGCTGGTGGGGGAGCACGACTTCGCCGCGTACTGCCGGCGCAAGGAGCACGCCACCACGCTGCGCGAGGTGACCCGGCTGGACTGGCGGCGGGACCCGGACGGCGTCCTCGTCGCCACCGTGCAGGCCGACGCGTTCTGCCAGGCCATGGTGCGCAGCCTGGTCGGCGCGATGCTGGTCGCCGGGGACGGGCGCCGGCCGGTCGAGTGGCCGGGCAGCCTGCTGACCCGCCGGGAACGGTCCAGCGAGGTGACGGTGGCGCCGGCGCACGGGCTCACCCTGGTCGCGGTCGGCTACCCCGAGGACCCGGCCGAGTACGCCAGCCGTGCCGAGGCGACCCGGCAACTGCGTGTACCGGTGGAGGGCTGAGGGAGTGGAAGCCGTGCAGGAACCCCGCCGTTGCCGGGAACTCGGCATCGTCGTCGGAACGATGCCGACGGGACCGCTGAACGCCGTGACCGACGTGCCCGGCGTCCGGGTCGGCCACACCACGCTGGTCGAGGGCGACAGCATCCGGACCGGGGTGACGGCGATCGTGCCGGATCAGCTGACGGACCGTCGGTCGCTGCCGGCGGGCCTCTTCGTGGGCAACGGGCACGGGAAGATGGTCGGCTCGACCCAGGTGGCCGAGCTGGGGGAGATCGAGACCCCCGTCGTGCTGACCGCGACACTGTCGACGTTCCGGGCCGCAGACGGGCTGCTCACGTACATGCTCGGGCAGCCGGGGCGGGAGGCGGCCGAGTCGCTGAACCCGGTGGTGGCGGAGACCAACGACGGGTTCCTGTCCGACATCCGGGCGCGGCCGGTGCGGGAGGAACACGTGCTCGGTGCGCTGGCGGAGGCCAGTGGTGGCCTGCCCGCGGAGGGTGCCGTGGGCGCCGGTACGGGCACGACGGCGCTCGGCTTCAAGGCCGGCATCGGGACGTCCTCGCGGCTCGCCACGACGTCCCGCGGCACGGTCACCGTCGGTGTGCTGGTGCAGGCCAACTTTTCCGGTGTGCTCCAGGTGTCGGGGGTGCCGGTCCGGCCCGAGCAGGTGGGAGTGCCCGTCCCGCCGCCACCCAGCCGGCCCGAGCCACCGGGGAACTCCTGCGTGATCGTGGTCGCCACGGACGGCCGGCTCGACGCGCGGCAACTGGGCCGCGTCGCCCGCCGGGCCGTCTTCGCGATGGGGCGGGTCGGCTCGGACTTCGCGGGCGGCAGCGGCGACTACGGCCTGGCCTTCTCCACGGCCGGGGTGGAAACGCCGAACGTGCCCGAGTCCGACCTGGAGCCGATCTTCGCGGTGGTGCTGGAGGCCGTGGAGGAGGCTCTGCTCAACTCGCTGTTCATGGCGCGCACCACGGCCGGTTTCAAAGGGCGGGTCAAGTACGCCGTCCCGCACGACCGGATGCTCGACCTGCTGCGGACGCACCGGGTGGACCTCCAGGCGTGACCCGGCCACCCACGCGGAACGGGTGCGCGGCGTGGCCGGCGCACCCGTTCCCCGTCGCGGTTCGGTCACTCGCCGGGTAGGTCGCCGCCGTCCTGGGTGCTGGTCCTGTCCGCGCTCTCGTCGGTCGGCTGCGACGCCGTCCCACCGGCCGCCCGGCGGTCCAGCACACCCTGGTTGAGGTGCAGCTCGATCATGTCGAAGAGGATCTCCCGGGCCGTGGTGTCGCCGGACCTGATCGTCTCGCCGTCGCTGCGGGCGACCACCGCGTACGCGAGGTAGTGCCCCCGGACCTGCCAGCCCACGCGCGCCGGCGCGGTGGCGATCGTCTCGCTGTCCTCGCCGGCCGCCATGCCCCGGAACCGGCCCTCCCGCTCGTCGAGCAACTGCCGGACCTGGTCCCGGGCGCGTTCGGCGTTGGCGCGGTCGGTCAGGTTGAACAATCCGGCGGTGACCAGATGGTCGCCGTCGGAGGTCCGCAGCGTGGCCCGGACCACCTGGTTGCAGCCGAGGCGGACCAGCAGGTCGGCGACCTCCCCGGTGGCGGCCACCGCACAGCTGGCGCTGGAGTGCGTCCTCAGCACCCGGTAGGCGGGCTCTCCGTCGGCGACAGCGAGCTGCTTGCCGGGGAAGAGTTCCTTGGCGGTCAGCGGCGCCTGGTCGGTGTCCCGGGAGTCGAGGTCGTGGGCGTCGGCCCCGGCCGAGTCACTTACCCCGGGCTGCGCGGTGGACGCGGTCTGCGGGTTCTGGCCGCGCTCGTCGAGCAGGGCGGCGGCACCGAGGCCGCAGAGCGCGAGCAGCACGAGCACGGCCGCGCCGCCCACCACCACCTGCCACAGCCGACCGCCGCCCTGCCGGGGGGCGGGAGGCCCGGCCGACGGGGGCGGCTCGGCTGGCGCCGGGGGCTCGACCGGCGACTCCACCCGCGCGAGCGGCGGCTGCGCCTGCTCGTACGGCTGGTTCTGCGTGGGCGGCTGCCGCGCCTGCTCGTGCGGGTGCACCTGCGCGGCCGGCTGTGGCTGCGGGTGCGGTGGCGCCTGCCCGTGCGACTCCGCCTGCCCGTGCGACTCCGCCCGCGCGTGCGGCGGCGCCTGCTCGTGCGGTTGGGCCTGCGGCTGCGGCAGCGTCTGGTGGGGTGATGGCGGCGGCACCTGGGCCCTGGCGCGGCTCGGCTCGACGTGGACCGGGGGCTGCGCGGGCCGGCTGCGCCGGGGCAACGACGGCGTCGGGAAGCGGGAGGGGGAGGGCCCGGCCGGGGGCGGCGGACCGGCAGCGAGCCCCGGCCGGTCGGACCCGGGCGCCGGGTGCTCCATGAATGCGTCCTCATCGGACTCGTACCGATACACCATACTGCCCAGAGTAGGATGCATTATCCCTTTAGGTGTGAATAATGGGAAACTGTGTGCGCGGATGTCGCGGGTCGTGCTGCGCCTCCACGCTCGCCACCCCACCGGCCGGGTCCACCGTGCCGGGCCCACGCCGCCGTGCCGGGTGGCGGTGCGAGAATTGCCGGCGTGACCGGCGACCACTACTTCACCGCTGAGCCCACGACCGCCGCCCAGCCACGCGAGGTCGAGTTCTCCGTCGCCGGCCGCGACTACACCCTGGCCTCCTCCGCCGGCGTCTTCTCCGCCACCCGCCTCGACCCGGGCACGGCGGTGCTGCTGCGCAAGGCCGACCTGCCGGCCGCCGGGACAACCGGCGCCCTGCTCGACCTCGGCTGCGGCTTCGGGCCGATCACCTGCGTACTCGCCAGCTCGGCGCCCTCGGCGACCGTGTGGGCCGTCGACGTCAACGAACGGGCCCGGGCGCTCACCGCCGCCAACGCGGCGCGGATCGGCGCGGCTGACCGGGTGCGCGTCGCCGCGCCGGACGACGTACCGGCCGACCTGACCCTCGCCGAGATCTGGTCCAACCCGCCGATCCACGTCGGCAAGGACGAACTGCACAGGCTCCTGCTGCGCTGGCTGCCCCGGCTCGCCCCGGACGGTGTCGCCTGGCTGGTGGTGGCCCGCTACCTGGGCGGGGACTCGTTGCAGCGCTGGCTCGTCGAGCAGGGCTGGCAGGTAAAGCGGCACGCCAGCCAGAAGGGCTACCGGGTGCTGCGGGTCACCCGGTAATTGGTTGGGCCGCCCGGCCGGTGCTCGGGCAGGATGCCGACGTGGGATACGTGGACGTGGCGGCGGTCGGGCACATTCTCCCCGACGGCCGGGAGCTCTTCTCCGACGTGTCGTTCCGGGTCGGTGAGGGCGCCAAGGTGGCCCTGGTCGGGCCGAACGGCGCCGGCAAGACGACGCTGCTGCGGATGGTCGCCGGTGACCTGCCGGTGAAGACCGGCGCGATCGCCCGGGCCGGCGGGCTGGGCGTGATGCGCCAGTTCATCGGGATGATCGGTGACGAGTCCACGCTCGCCGACCTGGCGCTGTCGCTGGCCCCGCCGGCCCTGCGCGACGCCGGCCGCCGGCTGGTCGAGACCGAGGAGGCCATGCGCGCGGCCGAGGTCCGCGGCAAGTACAGCACCGCCGCCGGCAAGGCCCAGCTCGCGTACGCGGACGCGCTCGCGGCCTGGGGCGAGGTCGGCGGGTACGACGCCGAGGTGCTCTTCGACACGGTCGCCACCATCGTGCTCGACCTGCCCTGGGACCGTGCCCGGGAACGAGGAGTCCGGACCCTCTCCGGCGGCCAGCAGAAGCGTTTCGCCCTCGAACTGCTGCTGCGTGGCCCCGACGAGGTGCTGCTCCTCGACGAGCCGGACAACTTCCTCGACGTGCCGGGCAAACGGTGGCTGGAGGGGCGGCTGCGGGAGTCCGGCAAGTCGGTGCTCTACGTCTCGCACGACCGGGAGTTGCTGGCCCACACGGCCGACCGGGTGGTCGCCGTGGAGGGCGGCAGCGCCTGGGTGCACCCGGGCGGCTTCGCGAGCTGGCACGACGCGCGGGTGGCCCGGCACGAACGCCTCGACGAGCTGCGCCGACGCTGGGACGAGGAACACCAGAAGCTGCGCGAGCTGATGCTGATGTACAAGCAGAAGGCCGCGTACAACGACGGGCTGGCGTCGCGCTACCAGGCCGCGCAGACCCGGCTGCGCAAGTTCGAGGAGGCCGGGCCGCCGCCCGTACCGCCGAAGGACCAGGACATCCGGATGCGGCTGACCGGCGGGCGGACCGGCAAACGTGCGGTGGTCTGCGAGCAGCTCGAACTCGACGGCCTGACCTACCCGTTCGACCTGGAGATCTGGTACGGCGACCGGGTCGCGGTGCTCGGTGCCAACGGCACCGGCAAGTCGCACTTCCTGCGGCTGCTGGCCCGGGGCGGCACCGATCCCGACCCGGCCAACGGCCCGGTGGACGGGGCCGCCGCGCTCGCGCCGGTGGTGCACGACGGGACGGCCCGGCTCGGCGCGCGGGTACGCCCCGGGCACTTCTCGCAGACCCACGACCGGCCGGAGCTGACGGCGAAGACCCTCGTCGAGATCCTCTGGCGGGGCGACGAGCACCGGGCCGGCATGGACCGGCACGCCGCGATGGCGGCGCTCAGCCGGTACGAGCTGGCGGGGCAGGGCGACCAGCGGTTCGGCACCCTCTCCGGCGGGCAGCAGGCGCGCTTCCTGGTGCTGCTGCTGGAGCTGTCCGGCGCGACGCTGCTGCTGCTCGACGAGCCCACCGACAACCTCGACCTGGCCTCGGCGGAGGCGCTGGAGGCCGGGCTGACCGCGTTCGAGGGGACCGTGGTGGCAGTGACCCACGACCGCTGGTTCACCCGCTCCTTCGACCGGTTCGTGCTGTTCGGGGGCGACAACGAGGTGGTGGAGACCCCCGAGCCGGTCTGGGACGTGGCGTGATCCCCGCCGACCTGGCCGACCGACTCTGCGCGGTCGGCGGAGTCGTCGCCGTCGCACTCGGTGGCAGCCGGGCCCGGGGCGAGCACCGGCCCGACTCCGACTGGGACGTCGGCCTCTACTACCGGGGCGAACTGGACGTGCCGGGGCTGCTGGCCGTCGCCGCCTCGGTGGCCGACGAGCAGGTCGAGCTGACCCGGCCCGGCGGTTGGGGGCCCTGAGTCGACGGCGGCGGATGGCTGCGGATCGGCGGGGCGGCGGTCGACTGGATCTACCGCGACCTCGACCGGGTGCACCGGATCTGGGCCGACTGCCGGGCCGGCCGCTACGAGGTCGGTGTGCAGGCCGGGCACCCGCTCGGGTTCTACTCGCCCGGCTACGTCGGCGAGGTGGCGCTCTGCCGTGTGCTCGGTGACCCGACCGGCGAGCTGACCGCGCTGCGGGAGGAGACCCTCGCGTACCCGCCCGCCCTGGCCGACGCCCTGACCGCCAGCGGCTGGGAGGCCCGGTTCCTGGTGGCCGGAGCCGCCAAGGCGGCCGTGGCCGGCGACAGCGGGTACGTTGCCGGCTGCCTGTTCCGGGGGGTCGGCGTACTGGCCCAGGTGCTGCACGCCCGCGCCGGGCGGTGGCTGGTCAACGAGAAGGGCATGATCGCGTCCGCCGGGCGCTTGCCGGGCGCGCCGCCCGACTTCACCAGACGGGCGCAGGCGCTGCTGGGCGGGGTCGGGCACACTCCGGACGAGCTGGCCGCCACGCTCACCCTCGCCCGTCGCCTCGTCGACGACGTGCTCGACTGACAGTCCGCCGCGTACGCCGGACCGGGCGGCCTAGGGTGGGTCCCGTGGATGAGATGACGTACCGCCGGTTGGGCGACTCCGGGCTCGTGGTGTCCGTGGTCGGCATCGGCTGCAACAACTTCGGCCGCAAGCTCGACTTCGAGGGCACCCGGGCGGTGGTCGACGCCGCGCTGGACGCCGGGATCAACTTCTTCGACACCGCCGACATCTACGGCGAGCCGCAGGGCGGCTCCGAGGAACTGCTGGGCCGGGCGCTCAAGGGCCGGCGCGACGACGTGGTGGTGGCCACCAAGTTCGGCATGGACATGCACGGCCTGAACGGCCCCGACCACGGCGCCCGGGGCGCGCGGCGCTACGTGGCCCGGGCGGTCGAGGCGTCGCTGCGCCGGCTCGGCACCGACCACATCGACCTCTACCAGCTGCACGAGCCCGACCCGGGCACCCCGATCGACGAGACGCTCGCCGCGCTCGACGACCTTGTCCGGGCCGGCAAGGTCCGCTACCTGGGCAACTCCAACTTCGCCGGCTGGCAGATCGCCGACGCGGACTGGGTCGCCTCCTCCGCCGGCCGGACCCGCTTCGTCAGCGCGCAGAACCACTACAGCCTGCTGGAACGCGGCGTCGAGGCCGAGGTGGTGCCGGCCTGCGAGCGGTTCGGCCTGGGGCTGCTGCCGTTCTTCCCGCTGGCCAACGGGCTGCTCACCGGCAAGTACAAGCGGGACCAGGCACCGCCGGCCGGCAGCCGCCTCGCCGGTGGCGGCCGGTACGCCGAGCGTCTCGCCGCCGCCGACTGGGACACCATCGAGGCGATCGAGGCGTACGCCGCCGAGCGAGGGCTGTCGATGCTCCAGGTGGCCATCGGTGGGCTGGCCGCCCAGCCGGCGGTGACCTCGGTGATCGCCGGTGCCACCACGCCCGAGCAGGTGCGGTCCAACGCGCAGGCCGGCACGTGGCAGCCGACCGAAGCGGACTTCGACGCCCTGCGCGCCATCCTCTGACCCACGCCGACACCGGGTGCGCATGTTGTCTGCGCGCCACGTGGTGTGCGCGCCAGCTTCGGTGTGCGTGCCGGCTTCGGTGTGCGTGCCGGCTTCGGTGTGCGTGCCGGCTTCGGTGTGCGTGCCGCGTGGGTGTGCGCGCCACGTGGGGTGTGCGGTGGTGTCGAGCGTGACGACGAGGGCCCGCGTCGCGGCGGGGCGTCTCCGCGCATGGGGCGCTGCCGCCGTGCACGGGTCCGGATCGCCGGGTGTGTGCGATCTTCGGTGGAACGCCATGGGTGTCACCCGGCACCGGAGACACCCATGGCGTTCCACCCAGGTCGAGTCGCGTCGGCACTGCGCTGCCTCAGTCGACGGCCGGCCGGGCTGCGGTCGGCCGGGCTGCGGTCGGCGGACCGCTACGTGCGCGGACGGCAGCGAGGCCGGTGCGCTCGCTCAGTGGAACGTCATGGGTGTCACGGGAGGGCGGAGACACCCCTGAGGTTCCACTGAGCCGGCAACGCCGCTGGTTCCTCGGTCATGTGGCAGGGCGGTGACGGGTTAGACGTCTGTCAGGGCTGAGGGGCAGGCGCGCGTGTAGGCAGGGCGGTGACGGGGAGTGGCGTGGGTGGGTGGCGTCGGGAAGCCCCGGGCCGGGACGGGAGTGAGAGGGTCAGTGGGCGGGGCGGCGCTCGCGGAGCGCCTGGGTGACCAGGGCGACGGTGCGGCCGGGGTGGCGGAGAACGTCGTCGGCCGTGAAGCGGAGCACGACCCAGCCCGCCGCGCGCAGGGCGTTGAGCCGGGCGACACCCTGGCGGAAGTGGGCGCGCTCGCGGTGGTGGTCTCCGTCGTACTCGACGGCGACGCGCAGCGCGGGCCAGGCCAGGTCGACCCGGCCGACGAACATGCCCCGGGCGTTCCGCACATCGTGCTGGGCGGTCGGTGGGGGCAGCCCCGCGTCGAGCAGGAGCAGCCGGAGGCGGGTCTCCATCGGCGACTCGGTCAGGGGCTCCGTCAGCGCCAGGACCTCCCGTAGCAGGGGCATCCCGGGCCAGCCGGTCCTCGCGTCAGCGTATGCGCGAAGCGCGGGGAGTTTTACCACCCTGCGGTACAGCAACGCGTCGACGGCGACGAGAGCATCGGTGCGCGGCCCCTGCCGGCCCAGGTCGAAGGCGGTGCGCAGCGGGGTGGTGACCGGCAGCCCGGCGAACCTGGTGCGGTCGCCGTCCGGCAGGGTGGACCGGGCGACGGCCACCCGGGGGTGCGGCCGCATCTGGGCAGCCGGGGCAGCAGCACGGTCACCGGCGCGGCCCGGTCGAGCAGGTCGACGCCCCACAGGTACGCGGCGCTGCGACCCGCGATCGCCGCGCCGACCGGCAGCGAAAGCGCGACCGCGTCGCACCACATCCGGTGGTCGTCCACCTGGTAGCCGTCGCGGTGCACGTGGATGTCGGGCAGCAGCCGGCGCCAGGACCGTCCACGCAACATCGTCCAGGTGACCAGCCCTTCGGCGACGGCGGTGCTGGCCCGGAACGACTGGAACGCCAGGCGTGGCGGAACCCGGGCGGCGGAGGGCATCCGGCCAGCATCACGTGATCGGCCGGTCACCCGCAGCCCCGGTCGTCGGCTTCGGGCGGCCAATGTGAAATCCGCTGCTCACCCTTGGCGGAGTCGGGGAATCCGTCGTACGGTGACACCCGCAAGTGACCCACGGGAGCCCGGTACACCGGGCTGAGAGGGGGGCTGTGAGCCCCCGACCGTCGAACCTGATCCGGGTAATGCCGGCGCAGGGAGGAGTGTTGCCGTGCCGTCCCTCGGGCGACTGCATCTGATCACCGACACCCGACCCGGGCGGGATCCGCTGACCGTGCTGCGGGCCGCCCTTCCGGTGGCCCGCGCCGAGCTGGTCGTGCAGGTCCGGGTGGCGGACGACGCCACCGACCGGGAGGCGTACGACCTGGCTCGCCGGGCGGTCGCGCTCTGCGCCCGGTACGGCGCCACCTGCCTCGTGAACGACCGGCTGCACGTGGCGCTGGCGGTGGGTGCCGCCGGTGGGCACGTCGGCGCGGCGGACCTGCCGGTCGGGGCGGCCCGCCGGGTGCTCGGTGCCGCCGCCGTGCTCGGTGCCACCGCCCGTGATCCGGGGACGGCCGCCGAGGCGGTCGCCGGTGGGGCCAGCTACCTGGGCGTGGGCCCGTGCCACGTCACCAGCACCAAGACGGGACTGCCGGCGCCGATCGGCCCGGCCGGCGTACGTGCCGTCGCCGACGCCGTGGACGTGCCGGTCGTCGCGATCGGCGGGGTGACCGCCGCGAGGGTGCCCGCGCTGGTGGCCGCCGGGGCGTACGGGGTGGCGGTGGTGGGGGCGATCTCCGGGGCGGCCGATCCGGCCCGGGCGACGGCGGAGCTGCTGGGGGCGCTGGGGTGCTGAGCCGACCGGACGTCGCCGTGGTGGGGGCGGGGCCGGTCGGGCTGGCGATCGCCTGGCGCCTGGCGGCGCGCGGGTTCCGGGTCGCCGTGCACGATCCCGCCCCGGGCAGCGGCGCGTCACACGTCGCCGCCGGGATGCTCGCGCCGGTCGCCGAGGCGTACTTCGGCGAGCACGAGCTGACCGGGCTGCTGACCGCCTCCGCCGCCCGCTGGCCGGCCTTCGCCGCCGAGCTGACCACCGTCACCGGCGTGGACATCGGCTACCGGACCGAGGGCACGCTGATGGTCGGGCTCACCGCCGACGACCTGGCCGAGGCGCGCCGGCTGTGGGCGTACCAGCAGGGGATCGGGTTGCCCGTGACGCCGCTGCGACCCTCGGCGCTGCGGGACCGCGAGCCGGCGTTGGCGCCCCGGGTGCGCGGTGGTGCGTTCGCCGCCACCGACCACCAGGTCGACCCGCGCCGGCTGGTGCCGGCGCTGCGTGAGGCGGCCGAACGGGCCGGCGCCACGCTGGTGCCCACCGCCGTGCGTTCGCTTTCCGACGTGGACGCCGGGGTCACCGTGGTGGCGGCCGGCTGCGGCGCGGCGGCCCTGACCGGGCTGCCCGTGCGGCCGGTGAAGGGGCAACTGCTCCGGCTCCGCGCGCCCGACGGCGTCGCGCCGGGCTTCCGGCACGTCATCCGGGGGTACGCCGACGGCGAGCACGTCTACCTCGTCCCCCGGCCCGACGGGGAGGTGGTGGTGGGCGCGACCGTCGAGGAGCGCGCCGACACCCGCGTCGGCGCCGGGGCGGTGCTGCGCCTGCTCCGCGCCGCCGTCGACCTGCTGCCGGAGCTGGCCGAGTACGACCTGGTGGAGACCCTCGCCGGCCTGCGCCCCGGCACTCCCGACAACGCCCCGATCCTCGGCCCACTGCCCGGCCGGCCCGGCGTGCTCGCCGCGACCGGGCACCACCGGCACGGCATCGTGCTCACCCCGGTCACCGCCGACCTGATCGCCGACCTGGTCAGCACGGGTACGGCGGACCCGATGCTCGCCCCCTTCGCCCCGGCCCGGTTCCCGGCGGCCGGCACGACGGAACCGGCCAGCAGGACGAAGCCGGCCGGCACGACGGAACCGGCCGGTACGGCCGTCGACGGACGGCGCGGTCGCTCGGCATCCGAGGAGGAGCACACGTGGAACTGACGGTGAACGGCGCCGGGCGCAGCCTGCCCGGCGGCTCGACCGTGGCGGACCTGGTCCGCGCGGTCACCGACCAGCGGCGCGGCCTCGCGGTCGCGGTCAACGGGGAGGTCGTGCCGCGTACGGGCTGGCCGTCGACCGTGCTGGTCGACGGCGACCGGGTCGAGGTCCTCAGCGCCGCCCAGGGCGGGTGACGCGGTGAGCCTGGAACTCGGCGGCGTGCGCCTGGCGTCCCGGCTGATCCTGGGGACCGGCGGCGCGGCCAACCTGCGCGTGCTGGAGGAGGCGATCCGCGCGTCCGGCACGGGACTGGTGACCCTGGCCCTGCGCCGGGTCGACACCGCCCCCGGCACGGCCGGCGGGCTGCTGGACCTGCTCGACAGGTGCGGCGTGCGGCTGCTGCCGAACACCGCCGGCTGCTACACGGCGGGCGAGGCGGTCAAGGTGGCCCACCTGGCGCGGGAGGCGTTCGGCACCGACTGGGTGAAGCTGGAGGTGATCGGCGACGAGCGCACGCTGCTGCCCGACGGGGTGGAGTTGCTGCGGGCCGCCGAGGAACTCGTGGCGGACGGCTTCGTCGTACTGCCGTACACGTCGGACGACCCGATCCTGGCGCGGCGGCTGGCCGACGTCGGCTGCGCCGCGGTGATGCCGGCGGGCGCGCCGATCGGCTCCGGCCTGGGCGTGTCGAACCCGCACCACATCCGGCTGATCAGGCAGAGCGTCGACGTGCCGGTGATCCTGGACGCCGGCATCGGCACCGCGTCGGACGCCGCGCTGGCCATGGAGCTGGGCTGCGACGGGGTGCTGCTCGCCAGCGCGGTCACCCGCGCCGCCGACCCGGTGGCGATGGCCACGGCCATGCGGTACGCGGTCGAGGCGGGTCGGCTCGCGTACCGGGCGGGACGGATCGCGCGGCGCTTCCACGCCCTCGCCTCCACACCCGACGACGGACGGCCCGACCTGTGACCGCCGGCCCCGGGCCCGCCGCCGCCACCCCGCCTCCGGCCGATCTTGGTATGAAAGGGCCCCTGGAGGGGCCGTTTCCTACCAAGATCTCGGGCGGGCCGGCTGGCGTCGTGCTGTTGACCGACCGGTGGCAGGCGCGGCGGCCGTTGGCCGAGGTCGTCGCCGGGGCGGTGGCCGGGGGAGTGCGGTGGGTGGTGCTGCGGGAGAAGGACCTGCCCCCGGCCGAGCGCGCCGCCCTCGCCGCCGCCCTGCGCGCGATCCTCGCCGAGGCGGGCGGCACGCTGATCGTCGCCGGCCCCGACCCGCTCAGTGGGGACGCCGTGCACCTGCCGTCGGCGGGGCCGTACCCGCCGCCGCGCCTCGGCCTGGTGGGCCGCTCCTGCCACGACCGGGCGGAGTTGGCGCGACTGACCACGGAGCACTACGCCACCCTCTCGCCCGTCTACCCGACCAGCACCAAGCCCGGCTACGGCCCACCCCTGCGACCGGAAGGGCTCGGCGCGCTGATCGCGACCAGCACCGTGCCGGTCCTGGCGCTTGGCGGAGTGCAGAGCCCTGACCAGGTGGCCGCCTGCGTCGAGGTGGGAGCCGTGGGGGTGGCGGTGCTGGGTGCCGTCATGCGTGCCGACGACCCCGAGGCGGCAGCAGCCGCCCTCACGGCAGCCGCCGACGCGGCGAGCCGGACCCGGCAGGGCTGCGCCGACACCCGCGCCGAAAACGGGTTACCCCGGCATCCTGCGGTGACGACGCGCAGCCGGCGGGACCGCACGGAGGTCTCCGGGACGGGGCCGCGGCCGACCGTGCCCGCGGAGGGATCGAGCCTGACCGCCCGGATCGGGCACGGTCGGCCGCAGCCCTCAAGCGCGACGACGCGCGGCCTGCCCAAGCTCCCGTCCGCCACCACGGAAGAGGAACGATGACCCCGACGACAGTGCTCACCGTCGCCGGCTCGGACTCCGGCGCGGGCGCCGGCATCCAGGCCGACCTCAAGGTCTTCGCGGCCCTCGGCGCGTACGGCACCAGCGTGCTCACCGCCGTCACCGCGCAGAACACGAGGGGTGTCGACGCCGTCCTGCCCCTGCCGCCCCGCACGGTCACCGAGCAGCTCGACAGCGTGCTCGGCGACTTCACCGTGCGCGCCGTCAAGACCGGCATGCTCGGCACCCCGGCGGTCGCCGACGCGGTGGCCGCCGCCGCCCGGGACGGCCGCCTGCCGCACCTCGTGGTCGATCCGGTGCTCGCCGCCACCAGCGGGCACCGGCTGGGCGTGGTCGCCGCCGTCGAGCGGCTGCTGCCGTACGCCCGGGTGGCGACGCCGAACTGCGCGGAGGCCGCGGCCATCACCGGCCGCCCGGTGACCACTGTCGAGGAGATGGTGGCCGCCGCCGAGGCCCTGGCGGCCGGCGGGCCGGAGCACGTGGTGGTGACCGGCGGCGACGTGGACGCCGACGGCGAGGCGGTCGACGTGCTGCGCGGTGGCGGCGTCACCACCCTGCTCCGCGCGCCCCGGGTCGACACCCGGCACAACCACGGCACCGGGTGCTCGTTCTCGGCGGCGATCGCGGTCCGGCTGGCGTTCGGCGACGAGGTGCCGACGGCGGTCGCCACCGCCAAGGAGTACGTCCTCCGCGGGCTGACCGGCGCGCGGGACTGGGAGCTGGGCGCGGGACGCGGCCCGCTGGACCACTTCGGATGGTCCGCTTGATCACCAGGGAGGCTGGCATGCAGGCACGTCGCAAGGTCTACGTGGAGGGATCGCGGCCGGACGTCCGGGTGCCGTTCGCCGAGGTGGAACTGACCGGCGACAACCCGCCGGTCCGGCTCTACGACACCTCCGGGCCGGGCTCCGACCCCGAGGTCGGGCTGCCGCCGCTGCGCGGGCCGTGGATCGCCGAGCGCGGCGACGTCGCCCCGGCGCGGGGCGCGGGCACCCCGCTCGCGGGCGCCGACGGCCGACGCCCCACCCAACTCGCGTACGCGCGGGCGGGGGTCGTCACGCCGGAGATGGAGTTCGTGGCGGTCCGGGAGGGGATGGCGGCGGAGTTCGTCCGGGACGAGATCGCGGCCGGGCGGGCGGTGCTGCCGCTCAACGTCAACCATCCCGAGTGCGAGCCGGCGATCATCGGCAAGGCGTTCCTGGTGAAGGTGAACGCCAACATCGGCACCTCGGCGGTCACCTCCTCGGTGGCGGAGGAGGTGGAGAAACTGACCTGGGCCACCCGGTGGGGCGCGGACACCGTGATGGACCTGTCGACGGGCAAGCGGATCCACGAGACCCGCGAGGCGATCGTGCGGAACTCGCCGGTGCCGATCGGGACCGTGCCGATCTACCAGGCGTTGGAGAAGGTCGGCGGCGATCCGGTGAAGCTGAGCTGGGAGGTGTTCCGGGAGACCGTCGTCGAGCAGGCCGAGCAGGGCGTCGACTACATGACGGTGCACGCGGGGGTGCTGCTGCCGTACGTGCCGCTGGCGGTGGACCGGGTGACCGGCATCGTGTCCCGGGGCGGCTCGATCATGGCGGCCTGGTGCCTGGCGCACCACGAGGAGAACTTCCTCTACACGAACTTCGCGGAGCTGTGCGAGATCCTGGCCCGGTACGACGTGACGTTCTCGCTCGGCGACGGGCTGCGCCCCGGCTCGATCGCGGACGCCAACGACGAGGCGCAGTTCGCGGAGCTGCGTACCCTCGGCGAGCTGACGAGCCTCGCCTGGGAGCACGACGTGCAGGTCATGATCGAGGGCCCGGGCCACGTGCCCATGCACAAGATCAAGGAGAACGTGGACCTCCAGCAGGAGTGGTGCCACGAGGCGCCCTTCTACACCCTCGGCCCGCTGACCACGGACATCGCCCCCGCGTACGACCACATCACGTCGGCGATCGGCGCCGCGATGATCGGCATGTTCGGCACCGCGATGCTCTGCTACGTGACGCCGAAGGAGCACCTGGGGCTGCCGGACCGCGACGACGTGAAGGCCGGCGTGATCGCGTACAAGATCGCGGCGCACGCGGCCGACCTGGCCAAGGGACACCCGGGCGCGCAGGCGTGGGACGACGCGCTGTCCAGGGCACGGTTCGAGTTCCGCTGGGAGGATCAGTTCAACCTCTCGCTGGACCCGGAGACCGCCCGGTCGTACCACGACGCGACGCTGCCGGCCGAGCCGGCGAAGACCGCGCACTTCTGCTCGATGTGCGGGCCGAAGTTCTGCTCCATGAAGATCACCCAGGAGCTGAAGGAGTACGCGGCGCGCGGCATGAGGGACAAGTCGGAGGAGTTCGTCACCTCGGGCGGCCGGGTCTACCTGCCGCTGGCCTGACCGGGGCGGTGGGCGCCGGTGCCGGGGCTTCCGGTCGCGGACGTCCGGTCCCGTGTCTCCGGTCGCGGACGTCCGGTCCCGTGTCTCCGGTCGCGGGCGGGGACCAGTGCGCCCCGACCGGAGACGGTGCCGGCTCAGTCGCGGTGGTGGCGGCCGGTGGACCGCAACGATCGCCGGCCGTTCTCCTGCTCGGGCTCGTTGTCCGGCACGGGCCGGCTCAGGCCGGTGACCCAGTCCACGTACTCCTCGTCCTGTTCCGGCAGCGACTCGGCTTCCCGCTCGGCCGGGCCGTCCCCGGCCTGGGGCCGGTTGCGGCGGAACAGGCCCAGCCGGCCCCGGACCCGTCCGGCGTGCTGCTCGGCCCCGGCGGGAGTCGCCGTGCCGTCCGGGGGCGTCGCGGCCGTTTCGGGGGCCGCCGTGCCGGGGCGCTGCGGGGTGTCGGTCGGTGCCGGGACGGGACCGGCGCGCCGCGCGGTGGCGAGGGCTTCCCAGCTCGCGGCCCGGGCCAGGTCGGGCATCGGGGCCCGGTGCCGGGGCCGGGGGGCCGGCGCGGGAGCGGGATCCGTGGCCGACGACGCCGCCTCGGCGGCGTCGTCGGGCTGCACCTGGGGCGTGCCGGGCTCGGTGCGGGCCGGAGTGGCGTCGTCCGCCGCAGCCGGACCGGTGGGGGAGGGTGCCGCGGCCGGACCGGTGGGGGAGGGTGCCGCCGGGGCGCCGGCCGGGGCGTCCTCGACCGCCGACGTCATCCCAGCCGAACCCGGCGCGGTCGGCTCGGCCGAGGTCACCTGAGCCGAGCCCGACGTGGTCGGCAGAGCCGAGGTCACCTGAGCCGCACTCGGCGCGGTCGGCTCAGCCGAGGACGAGTCGGCGGGGGCGGGCACCGGGGCTGCTTCCTCCGGCGGCACCGTGGAGGTGGGCTGGCGCGTCGACCGGGGCTTGCGGGTACGGCGGGGTTTGGGCGTGGTCGGTGCCGCCTGCTGCCCGGGTGCCGTCGTGCCTTCGACGGTCGTGTCCTCGGCCGTCGGGCCTCCGACGGTTGTGGCCTCCTCGGTCGTCGTGCCTTCGGCGGTCGCGTCCTTGGTCGTGGTCTCCCTGGTCCGTACCTTTCCGGCGGTCGCGTCGCCGGCCGTGGCCTCCTTGGTCGTGGCCTTCTTGGCCCGCACCCCGCGGGTCGCCGTGCCCTTGGTGGCTGCGTCCTCGACCGTCGCGTCCTCGACCGAAGCGTCCTCGACCGTGGCCTCCCTGGCCTTGGCCGTGCTCTTCTCGGCGGGGGTGCCGGGCTCGACCGTCTTTTGCGTGTCCGCCACCGGCCGGGTGTCGGCGGCCGGCGCGGGACCGGTGCCGCCGGTGCCCGGCCAGTCCCAGTGCGGCGGGACGGCCCGGGGCGGCGGGACGTCGGCGGTGCTGGCGGTGGTCGTCCCACCCACGCCCGTGCTTCCGGACCGGTCGGCGGCGGCCAGCGCGGTGCCGGCGGGCGGCTGCGGCGGCGACTCGTCGCCGTTGCCGGCGGGCGCCGGGGCCGGTGGCAGGGCGGGACCGGTGGGCAGCGGACGCAGGATGTCGGTCGGCTCGATGGCCTCGGTGGGGGCGGTGCGTGCAAGGAGTGGCCAACGCAGCAGCGTGGCGGCGGCCGACCCGAGCGTGCCGGCGGCCACCGCGAGCAGCGCCGCGTAGTACGGCATGAGCTGGTAGCGGTCGGTTGCGTCGCCCGGGCCGGCGGCCAGGTAGGCGAACGCGACCAGCACCGGGCCCGCCACTCCTGTCGCGCCACTGACCAGCGGCGGGTGGCCACGCCACCGGGCCAGCCCGCCGGTCGCCGCGCCGGCCAGCAGTGCCAGCAGCGGCAGGACCGGGAGGGCCAGCCGCTGTGCCGCGACGTCGTCGAGCCACGCCGGCTCCAGCACCCCGAGTCGTACGCTGGACAGCGGCCCGGTCGAGGCCAGCGACGGCGCCACCGACACCACGGCGAGCAACCAGATCGCACCGGCGAACGCCGCCATGTTCCAGCCCACCGGCGGCTGGAACAGGATCGCGAGCGCGGCGCCCGCGCCGGCAAGCGCGCCGAGCACCGCGCAGATGCCCACGGCCCAGACGGGGTCCGCCGAGACGAGGTCGGCGGCCCGGGCGGGCTGCATGCAGAGCGGCGCGACGACGGTGGCGCCCAGCGCGGCGGCAGCGGCGACGGCGAGCAGGCGGCCGGTGCCGGCCAATCCGCCGTCCCGCCGGGCCAGGCGCTCGGTGAGCACCGCGCCGACCACGGCGGCGTTCGCCGCGAACCAGCCCACCCAGACGAGCTGGGCCGGCCACTGGTTGATGGTGGCGCCGGTGAAGGCGCCGGTGAGCCGGACGATGCCGAAGCCGAAGGCGACGCCGAGCTGACCGGCACCGGCCAGCAGGCTCACCCCGAGCGCCGTGAGCACCAGTCTGCCCCAGGTCCGAAAGGCCATGTCCGGCACGTTACGCACCTGTTGACCAGGTCGCCACCGGCGCGCCGCGAGCGGGGTCGCCCCGCCGGGGGCGGCTACTTCAGCTCGACCAGCCGCGCCAGGTACGTCGTGTCGCCCACGTTGGTGAGCATGTGCACCGCGCCCGGGTCCCGGTAGACCACCCCGCCGGTCGGCTCGTCGGCGTCGATCAGGGTGCCGTCGATCGTCTGCACGACGTTCTTCGCCCCCTGGATCGCCACCACCAGGTACGGGTGGTCGTGCCGGTGCAGCGGCTGCCGCTCGCCCGGCTCCAGGCGGATGTGCCAGGCCCGTACCCGGTCGTTCTCGAACACGATCTCCTGGCCCACCGGGCCGAGTTCCAGCTCTGTGCCGGTCATCGGATTCCGTCCAGTTGGGGGAGCACCTCGGCGGCGACGAGCTCCACGTGGTCGAGGTCGGCGAGGTCGATCAACCGCAGGTGCACCCGGGTGGCACCGATCGCGGCGAACTCGCCGATCCGGTCGACGAGCTGCGCGGGCGAGCCGACCACCGGGTCCTCCGGCGGCAGGGCGCTCTTGACGTGCAGCGGGGCGGCCCGGTGCTGTGCCTCGGCGTCGGTGCGGCCGATCGCCACCAGGATCCCGGCGGAGAGCGTCAGCGGGGCGCGTCCCGACTCCGCCCGGCCGGCCCGGTCGCAGGCCTCCCGCACCCGCTCGTACGCGGCGGCGGTCTGGGCGACGGTCTTGAACGGCATGTTGAACTCGTCGGCGTACCGGGCGGCGAGTTCCGGGGTGCGCTTCGGGCCGCGTCCGCCGACGATGATCGGCGGGCCGGGCACCTGCACCGGCTTCGGCAGCGCGGGGGCGTCCACCAGCCGGTAGTGGTCACCGGTGAAGCTGTAGGACCCGCCCGGCGGGGTCTGCCACAACCCGGTGATGATCTCCAGTTGCTCCGCCAGTCGGTCGAAGCGCTCGCCGACCGCCGGGAACGGGATGCCGTAGGAGGTGTGCTCGCGCTCGTACCAGCCGGCGCCGATGCCCAGCTCGACCCGGCCGCCGCTCATCTGGTCGACCTGGGCCACCATCATCGCCAGCGGGCCGGGCAGCCGGAAGGTGGCCGAGGTGACCAGGGTGCCGAGCCGGATCCGGTTGGTCTCCCGGGCCAGCGCGGCGAGCGTCAGCCAGGCGTCGGTCGGGCCGGGCAGCGCCGGCTCGTCGCCCATCGCCTGGTAGTGGTCGGCGCGGAGGAAGCCCTCGAAGCCGCCGGCCTCGACCAGCCGGGCGAAGCGGAGCTGGTCGTCGTAGCTGGCGCCCCGGTGCGGCTCCGTGAAGACCGATACCCGCATGCTCATCGTCCCTCTGCGCCGGCAGCCGCCGGCAGGTCGCGCTCCATGAGGAGTTCGTGCAGGTCGGCGCTGACCCGGGCGACGTCCGCCAGGTGCGCGTTGCGGCCGAGGGTGCGTGGCCGGGGAATGTTCACGTCGACGATCTTGCGGATCCGGCCGGGCCGGGGGCTGAGCACGACCACCCGGTCGGCCAGCAGCACCGCCTCGTCGATCGAGTGGGTGACGAAGACGACCGTGGCCCCGGACGTCATGTGGACGCGTTGCAGCTCGCCGGAGAGCTCCTCGCGGGTGAGCGCGTCGAGCGCGGAGAACGGCTCGTCCATCAGCATCACCCGGGGGTTGCCGATCAGCGACCGGCACAGCGAGACCCGCTGCTGCATCCCGCCGGAGAGCTCGTGCGGCAGCCGCTTCTCGAAGCCGCCCAGCCCGGCGAGTTCCAGCAGCTGCCGGGCCCGCTCGCGGTGCTTCGCCCGCTTCCAGCCGAACATCTCCACGGGGAGCAGGACGTTGTCCAGCACCGTACGCCAGGGCAGCAGGGCCGGCCGCTGGAAGAGCATCGCGATGTCGGGGCGGGGCCGGGTGATCGGCGTACCGGCCACGGTGATCTGACCCGCGGTCACCGGGAGGAGGCCGGCGATCAGCCGTAGCAGAGTGGACTTGCCGCATCCCGACCGACCGAGTATGGCGACGAACTCTCCCGCCGCGACGTCGAGATCGATTCCGCGCAGCGCCTCGACCCGACCGCTGCGGCCGTCGAAGGTGCGGGACACCCCGGAAAGCTGGATCATCTCCGGCGACCTCCCTGAATCGGTGATCAGTCGCGGCCCAGGGTAACCCCCCTGTGGAGCGATCGGTGTCCGGGGTGGACGCGAGGATTTTTCCGTAACGAAACCCATACACCGGGCATTGCGAAGGTCACTTTCTCGTACGCTGTGCCGGCGAAAGGTCCCCTCAAGACGGCGGTGCCGGCTCAACCCCTCCGGCCGGCCCGCCAGACAACCCCTCCGGTGCGGCGTGCCGCGCTGGTCGGAAAGGACATGGTGCACTGATGAGAAGGCTGACCCGTACGGTCGCTGCCGCTGCGCTGGCCACCGCCCTCGCCCTCGTCTCCGCCTGCAGCGGCGACGCGGACTCCGGTGACGGCAGCAGCGGCGGTGGCGGCGCGTTGGAGAAGGTGACCTACCTCACCTCGTTCGGCAACTTTGGCCGTGACTCCTACGCCTGGGTCGCAAAGGAGAAGGGCTTCTTCAAGGAAGCCGGGTTCGACGTCGAGATCAAGGCGGGCCAGGGCACGAACGCCGTGATCGGGACAATCGTCGGCGGCCAGGCCCAGTTCGGCCCGATCGACCTCACCGGCGGTCTGCTCCAGGTCGGCAACGGCCAGGCCAAGGACTTCGTCGCGGTCGCCGCGATCCAGCAGCGCACCATGGCCGGCATCGCGACCGTCGAGGGCAAGGGCATCGCGTCGCCGAAGGACCTGGAGGGCAAGAAGCTCGCCGACACCCAGGGCTCCGTCGTCCGCAACCTCTTCCCGACGTACGCCCGGATGGCCGGTGTGGACGCGAGCAAGGTGACCTGGGTGAACGGCCAGGCGCAGGACCTGATGGGCATGCTCGGCACCGGCACGGTGGACGGCATCGGCCAGTTCGTCGTCGGCCAGCCCACCATCGAGACGGTGACCAGGCAGAAGGCCGTCATGCTGCCGTACAGCGAAGTGATGCAGGACCTCTACGGCAACGTGCTGATCACCTCGGCCAAGATCGCCAAGGAGAAGCCGGAGATGGTCAAGCGGTTCACCGCGGCCCTGATGAAGGGCTTGGACTACGCGCTGACCAACCCGCAGGAGGCGGGCAACCTGCTGAAGAAGAACGTCGACGCCGCGATCCCCGCCGCGGCCGCCGCCGAGCTCCAGCTGATGACCGGCTACGTGCGGTCCAGCAACTCCGGCACCCAGCTCGGCACGCTGGACAGCGGCCGGGTCGCCAAGAGCATCGCCATCCTGCAGGGCGCCGGCGCGCTCAAGCAGAACATCACCCCCGACCAGATCATCGACTTCAGCCTCGTGCCGAAGGCCTGACCGACGTCGACCGTGCCACGGGGGTGCGGTCCACCGGGTGCGAACCCGGGGGCCGCACCCTCGTCGTGTGCCGGCCCGGCCGGCAGGAGAGGAGGAGCTGTGACGGAGACGACCGGTACCCGGTCCGGCCATACCGGAACTCAGCGGGCGGCCACCGGCGCGCCCCGGCCGGCGCCCGCGCGCCGGTCCGCCGTACGCCCGGGGGCCGTCGGCCTGCCGCTGCTCGGCGCGGCGATCACGCTGGCCGCCTGGTGGCTGGTCACGTCGGGCCTGGAACTGGTGCACCCGGTGTCCCTGCCGCCGCCGCAGGTGGTGTGGAAGGCGCTGACCGCCGGGAGCGACGTGCTGGTGCCGGCGCTGGGGGTGACCGCCATGCTGACGGTGGTCGGCTTCCTGCTGTCGACGGCTGCCGGGGTGCTGATCGGCATGGCGCTCGCCGCGTCCCGCCGCGTCGAGCGGATGTTCGCGCCGCTGCTGGTGGCGGTCAACGCGGTGCCGAAGATCGCCCTCGGCCCGCTGCTGGTGGTCTCGGTCGGCTGGGGTTCGAAGCCGGTCCTGACGATGGTGTTCCTGCTGTGTTTCTTCCCGATCGTGCTCTCCACGGCGACCGGTCTCACCACCACCCCGGCCGACCTGGCCGACCTGGCCCGGTCGCTGAACGCCTCGTGGTGGCAGGCGTTCCGCAAGGTACGCCTCCCGGCCGCGCTGCCGCAGATCTTCGTGGGGCTGAAGGTGGCGATGCCGCTGGCCGCGATCGGTGCGGTGATCGGTGAGTTCTACTCCGACCAGGAGGGGCTGGGCTACCAGATCCTCCAGTACAACGGCATCGGGGACACCGCGACGGCCTGGGCGGCGATCGTGCTGATCGCGGCGATGAGCATCCTGCTCTACAGCGCGCTCTCCGCGGTCGAGCGGTTCGCCCTGCCGTGGGTCCGCGCCACCACGTCGGCCCGCTGACGGCAAGCTGGACCAGCCCGGGGTGTGGCCCGCCGGACGGCGGGCCACACCCCTTCGCGGTCAGCCTGCGAGCCGCCAGCGCCCGTTGCGCGCGACGAGCGTGGTGAGGGCCTGCGGCATCAGGCCGGAGTGGTTGTCCGGGGTCATCCGGATCGGCCCGGAGAGACCGTCCATCTGGATCGTCTCCAGCCCGTCCCGGATGCCGTCGCGGTCGACCCGGCCGGGCTCGCCGCCGGCCCGCAACTCGGCGTCGGCGATGAGCTGCACCGCGTCGGCCGCGAACGAGGACGAACCGTTGTAGCCGCCGAAGCGGGCGGTGTAGTCCTGGAACCACTGGCGACGGGCCGCCTTCGCCGGGGTGGTGGCGATGACGTCGTCGATCACCATCGTCTGGGTGAAGACCAGCGTGGCGCGCTCGGTCGCCCCCGTCGCGGCGCCCAGGAAGAGGTCGCCGGCCGCCGCCGCGTCGAAGAAGAGCTGCCCGCCGAACTTGGCCTGCTGGGCCGCCCTCGCGGTGAGCGTGGCCTGCTCCGCCGAGGTCCAGACGACCAGCGCCTTCGGCTTCCGCTCGAGCAGATCCCGGACCTTCTGGTCGACCTCGGTGTCGGTGGTGCGTACGGACTCGTCGCTGACCAGGTCGATGCCGGCCTTCGTGAGCTCACCGGTCAGCGCAACCAGTCCCTCGCGGCCGTAGGTGTCGGCGGTGTGCAGCAGGGCCGCCTTGCGGATGCCCTGGCGCTTCATCTCCAGGGCGAGGGCGGCGGCGCTGTCGGCCGCGTTCGGGGCGAGCTTGAACATGTACCGCCGCTCGGCGACGGGGGTGGACACGGCGCTGGACGGCGCGAGCGCGACGGTGGGGATCCGCTTGTCGGCGACGACGGGCGCGGCACCGACGGCGCACTCGTTGCAGCCGCCCATGATGATCGCGCTGACCTGGGAGTCGCCGCTGAAGTCGCCGATGTTGCGCAGCGACTCGGCCGGGTCGGACCGGTTGTCCTTCACCCTCAGGTCGATCCGCCGGCCGTTCAGCGCGCCCGAGGCGTTCAACTGCTCGACCTTCAGCTCCAGCGCCCGCTGGTACGCCTTGCCGGCGGACGCCGCCGCGCCGGAGAGTTCGAGGTCCGCGGCGATGACGATGGGACTGGTGTCCTGCTCGTCCGCGCCGAACTGGCAGCCGGTGAGCGTGGTGGCCAGCACGGCCGATGCGAGCGCCGCGGCGGTCGCGGAGCGGATGGTGCTCAACTCAGTCCTCCAGATATGGCCCGGGTGACGCCCGGTCACCGCCGGGTTGTCCGTCCTCAGTAGAGGAACGGGATCGGTCTGCCGTACGGTGTGCGCGAAGCCTGCAAAACCTTGCCAACGCCGGGCCCTGTGGTCAAGCCGGGGCGTTGGAAGCGTTTCGGGACGTGCATCCCACATGGTGGGGCAACCATGAGTTTGTAAACGCTTACTAATCCGACACGGATGACCACTCTGGAGTCACATGCCCTGGTCACGGGCGTGAAGAATTGAAGGTATTAGTTGACCGGAACACGGGATGAGTGCCGTCCAACCGTTTTCTGCGCCACTGTGGCTTCCCAAACAGGATCACTTCTGATGAAATCGCGGCCGTGCCGCGTGTGGCGCAGTCCGCTGCACCGGGCGCTAGTCGGCGGGGCAGGCATGGAAGAAACGACGGAGGCGATGTCGTGAGCACCGGACCGACGACCCTGCCCGCGAGTGGCGACACGGAACAGGTGAAGCGCCGCCGGTTGTTCCGGCTCCGCGACGCCCGGATCCGCTCCAAGCTCGCGCTGATCCTGGTCGTACCCGTCGCCGCGGTGCTCGCGTTGGCCACGGTTCGGCTCGTCTCCGTCGGCGAGGGCGCCTACGAGGCCAACCAGGCCCGGGCGCTGACCGCGCTCTCCATCGACATCTCCGCCCTGACACAGGACCTGCACGCCGAGCGGATGGCGGCTGCGACCTTCCTGTCCACGCCGCAGGAGCAGGCCGACCCGTACAACCAGCGGGCGCGCAGCACCGACCAGCGGATCGAGGCGTACCGGGCGGAGCGCGCGCGGGTCGGCGAGCCGCCGGCGGCCGTGCGGGACCGGCTGGCGACCATCGACGAGCACCTGGAGACGCTCGCCACCACCCGGCAGGAGGTGCTGGACCGCCGGCAGATGGCGGTGGCCGAGGCGGTGCTGCGCTACGGGGTCGTCATCACCGACCTGGTCGCGTACGGCGACGGCCTGGCCCAGTTGCCCGGCGACGAGGGGCTCGCGGACGCCCGGCGCGCGGTCGCCGCGTTCGCCCGGGCCAAGGAAGCCGTCGCCGAGGAACAGTCGGTCGTCTTCACCGCGCTCGTCGCCGGCCGGCTCGACGAGGAGCAGTTCTCCTCCTTCGTCGCCACGCTGACCAGCCAGCAGGAGGCGCTGATCGCCTTCTCCCTGGCCGCCGACCCGACCCAGCGCGCCCTGGTCGACAGCACCGTCTCCGGTGACGCGGTCACCCTCGCCGACCGGGTGGCCACCGACATCACCCGCTCGGTCGGGCAGACGCCGCTGGTGACCGCCAAGGACGCCACCGCCGCCATCGGCGCGGTCAACGACCTGATGCGCTGGGCCGAGATCCGGCTCCAGGACCGGCTGCTCAGCCAGGCCGACGAGGCCCGTTCGGACGTCATCCAGCAGGCCGTCGTCGAATCGCTGCTGGTGCTGCTCACCCTCGTCGTCGCGGTGACGCTCGCCGTGGTGCTGGCCCGCTCGCTCAACCACTCGCTGCGCCGGCTGCGTGAGGGTGCCCTCTCGGTGGCCAACCACGACCTGCCGGACGCGGTGCAGCGGCTGCAGAACGTCGGCAACGTCGGCGACGGCGGCGTCGAGGAGATCGTGCGGCAGGTCCGCGATCCGATCAAGCTCAACAACCGCGACGAGATCGGCCAGGTGGCGCTCGCCTTCAACGTCGTACACCGCGAGGCGGTCCGTGTGGCGGCCGAGCAGGCCGCGCTGCGTACCAGCGTCTCGGCGATGTTCCTCAACCTGGCCCGGCGCAGTCAGACCCTGGTCGACCGCATGATCGGCGAGCTGGACGCGATCGAGCGGGGCGAGGAGGACCCGAAGCGGTTGGCGCAGCTGTTCGAGCTGGACCACCTGGCCACCCGGATGCGCCGCAACGACGAGAACCTGCTCGTCCTCGCGGGCGCCGACTCTGCCGTGCCGCGCCGTGACGACGCCCTGCTGGTGGACGTGCTGCGGGCCTCGCAGTCCGAGGTGGAGCTCTACAACCGTATCGAGTTCGGCACGGTGGACACCGACATCTCGGTGGCCGCGCACGCGGTCAACGACGTGGTCCGGCTCGTCGCCGAGCTGCTCGACAACGCCACCCGCTTCTCGCCGCCGAACACCACTGTGGTCGCCGACGGCCGGCGGATCCGTGACTACGTCCTGATCCAGATCGAGGACCGGGGCCTGGGCCTGACCGACGACCAGCTCGACTCGCTCAACCGCCGGCTGGCGGCCCCGCCGAGCGTCGACGTCGCGGCGTTCCGGCTGATGGGTCTGGCCGTGGTCAGCCGCCTGGCCTCCCGCTACGCCATCCGGGTGGAGCTGCG